>JAEKFU010000261.1 GCA_016522385.1 Pseudomonadota bacterium | reverse complement strand
CTGAACAGCGTGTACGAGCCGACGATGTTGGTAATCGGGTCGGGCAGTATCGAGCATGTGGTTGCGCCGCCATCCGCGATCAGACAGGTCGGGCTGGTGCCGCGGATGCCGAGCGTTGCAACCGGCGTTGTCACTTTCATGTCGCCAGTCGGGGCGATTTGTCCTGCAAAGAACGAAAAACCACCTTGAACCAGGTTGAACAGCATCGCATTGTTGCTGCCACCTTCTTCGTAAACCAAATTGTTCAACACCATGCGGCCGGCTTCGGCCATGTTGAACACCGTGCCGTCGAGGAAAGTGACTGCCAGGGTTGATCCGGCCGCGGTCTGTATGACGTCGCCGGCGAACACCGGTGCGCCGTCTACCAGCGCAACAACAGTCCCGTCGGCGCGGGTGGCGGCGGCATTTCCGGTAACGTCGATTACTGTGCCGATCGGCGGAGGGCCGCCGTCAGTCGTGCCGGCCTGGACATACTGGCCTGGCGCCAAAGGCCCGGCCAGTATGCTGACAACATCACCAGTCAGCATAGCGCCCGTGTCCGATAAAATATTGGACGGTGCGCCTGAGCTGAAATAGCCGACGATGATGATGGTCTTGCCGCCTGCGTCTGAAATGATCAGATCACTGCCGGAGCGAACGAACTCGGCGTTAAACAGGAACTGGCCATCACCCACGACAATGTCGCCGGATCCTGCATGGATCACGGTCGCATTGGAACCGTCCTGCAAGTTGGTCTGGTTAGCTGCCACTCGACGTCACTTGGTTATGTTGGGTCAACTATACGAAGCTGCACCCATTTCAACAATTAACGTGCCGCCGTTTGTGCCATTTGGAATCGTCTCGTTAACCGAAACTGGGCTTCTGTTGCAAAAGGGTCACGGTCGGTCAAGTTTGGTGTCGCGGCTTTCACGAAAGGCTCGTTGCACCCGAGTGTGGAGAATTGCGACATACCGGCTGATTCGAAACCATCAGGCCATGATCGATTCAACCAGTCTGCACCTGTCATACGCCTCGTGCGGCCAGATTAAAGCATGCGTCTTGAAAATGGGTATGTGATGAAGCCAGTCGGGAATAGAAATCGGGGGAACCGAGCCCCCCACCAGGTATCTCAGATTCCCCCGTTTCAGTAGGCTGAGTACGCTATACCCCAATCTCAGCACTGGACGGGACATCGCAAGCGTTGTGCCAGAGTGGATTTTTCAAGATATTGTGTCATCTTCAGGGTGGTCCCGCTATATGTTGTGTTGGCCATGGGCAGGCGTTTGCAATCTGCAAAGGTTAATTTTGCATTGTGCAAATCGTTGCAAATTGAGTTGAATTGTCCCGATCTCAGTGTTGAAGGCTTAGGCGGCACTAGCTCGGTCGAGGCTATCTGCTGAATTTAGCCAGTGAGTGAGAAACGTATCCAGCCAGCTGTCGACTGCATTGTCGTATACGAGCCGGTCGGCAAAGTGGCTTTCACGTGGGCGAACGCCCGGCAGCGCAAACCGGTGGGCGGCGCGAACCGTCCAGCGGTGCATCATTGCCAGGGTCACCTCGGGGTGGAACTGGATACAGTATGCCGTTTCGCCGAATCGGAACGCCTGATTGAAGAAATCGCCAGATCCTTCGGCCAGCAGTTCACCGCCATGCGGCAGATCAAAGCCCTCGCGATGCCACTGATAAACATGACTGGGCCAATCGAACAAGTCGCGACCAACCGTCGTCGGCTGTATGGGATAATAGCCGATCTCGGCACAGTCCTCATCGTGTGAAGAGACCCTGGCACCGAGATGACTTGCCAGCAACTGTGCACCGAGACAAATGCCGAAATAGGGCACTTTTTCCTTCAACGGCACAGCCAACCAGTCAATTTCGCGGCGGATAAATGACAGTTCTTCGCCATCATTAGCGCTCATTGGACCACCAAATACGACCACGCCATGATGGCCAGTGAGCGTGTCGGGCAAGTCGTGGCCCAGGCACGGCCGGCAAACGTCGAGCTGATATCCGAGTCGGCGCAGTTTCAGGCCGACGCGTCCCGGCGTCGACTGTTCCTGGTGGACAACAATGAGTATCTTCTTTTTCATGCACCCGCGTTCAATTGGCGGCTGATTCAACCAATACAAAATGCTCAGACTGGCAAACTACATGGCGGAAAGACCGCCGTCGAGCTTGAGTTCCGCGCCCGTCATGAAGCCAGATTCGTCACTGGCAAGATAGATCACCGCCCAAGCGACATCTTCAACCGTTCCAATCTTGCCGATCGGTACCTGTTTGGCGAGCTTTTGGCGGGCCTGCCGAGGGCTGTCGGCGCGGACGACTTCATCAATCATGCCCGTGTCTATGAAGGCGGGATGTACGGAGTTGCAGCGAATGCCATAGCCTTTTCGCGCTGCATGAAGTGCAATCGATTTGCTGAGAAGATGGACGCCCGCCTTGGCGGCATTGTAGGCAGCCATGTTGTGTCCTGCGACCATTGCCGAGATCGAAGAAATATTGACGATCGCCCCGGGGGCTGAGTGTGCCATGATTGGAAGGGCGGCCTTGCTGCCCAGAAAGACAGATTTCAGGTCGATATCAATTGTGCGGTCCCAGCCGTCCTCGTCCAGACTTTCCACGCTGCCCGGCACGATGATGCCAGCATTGTTGACAAGCACATTGAGCCCGCCGAAGTCTGCGCAAACGCCAAGGATGGCGGCTTTCCATTGTTCAAGGCTGGTGACGTCCAGTTGCAAAGCCAGCACATCATTGCCAATCTCACTGGCGGCTTTTCGCGCGGCGATGTCGTCGATGTCACTGATGGCTACCTTCGCGCCCTCGCTTACCATCATTTCGGCGCAGCACCGGCCGATACCGCGCGCTGCACCAGTGATCAGGCAGATCTTGCCGTCAAGCCTGTTCATTGCTTGCCGGTCTGTTGATCAAGCGGAGAATCTGTACGACCATCTGACGAGGCATGAAGCGCACAGATTGCGCCATGATTTTGTTCATGGTGCCAGGGATAATGATACGGTCGCCGCGCTTGAAGCTTTCCCAGCCGATCGTCGCTACTTCGTCGACCGGTGACTTTGGCGCAAATTTCAGAACCCGTAGGTCTTCCATGCCGGCCCGTGACTGAAAGCCCGTCTGGACATAACCCGGACACAAGGCCGAGATGGTGACGCCGCTACCGGCGTGTTCGCTGGCGAGCGCCTCGGTGAAGGACAGCACATAAGCTTTAGTTGCGTGATAAACCGGCATATAGGGGCCGGGCATGAACGCTGCCAGCGACGCCACATTTATGATGCCGCCGCGCCTGCGTTCAAGCATGGCGGGAAGAAACCGGAGCGTCAGATCGCTCAAGGACCGTACGTTGAGGTCTATTATGTTCATGTGCTCTGCGATGGGCGTCTCAAAAGTGTGGCCGTGCTTACCGAATCCGGCATTGTTGATCACGACGTCCGGTGAGAAATTCCGCGTCTTCAGTTCATTTTCAAGCGTCGCGGCCGCTTCCGACTTTGACAAATCAAGCGCGACGGGGGACACCGATGCTTGATGTCTGGTGTTCAGAACTCCCGCCACCCGATTAAGCTGTTCGGCGTTACGCGCCGTGATCACCAGGCGATAGCCCTCGGCAGCCAGCAGTTTTGCGAACGCCTCGCCGATGCCGCCCGAGGCGCCAGTAATCAGGGCGAATTTTCCAGCGCCCGGCTTATCCGACATGGCTGCCGACCCCACCAAATATACGTATCCAGGCACCATTGCCCAGCGTTTGCGGGTCTTCGTTACCACAATGCCCGGAAAGAAACCAACAGGCTGTGAAGTGGGATGGACTCCGATTCAGTCAATCAAGATTTGTGATGCTTGATCGCTTTCAATAGGATTGAGCAGGATGCGAGTGCAAGACCCGGTGCTTATTGCTAATGCGGTTTGCGTCAGGCACTTTCAGCAAGGGGCGTATTTTCGCAGATCTTGTCCTTGGGGAACCGCAGCTGAACACGCGTGCCACCGGTTTCGGCGCTTTCGATGCTTAGCCGACCGCCAAGCAAGACAGTGAATTTTTCGGCAAGCGGTAATCCCAGTCCGACGCCATACGGATCCGGCTCCGGGGCGTTGGCGTATTGACCGAACGGCGCCATGGCCAATTCAATTTGATGAGCCGGGATACCGACACCATCGTCAACCACGTCTACCCGCAACTCACCGAAACCATCGATGATCGCTGAGATTTCGATCGATCCCGACGGTTTGCAAAATTTCACGGCATTGGAAATCAAATGTCCGAATATCCGGGAGAAATGCTCCGGATCGCTCTTCAGCGTCGGCATGTTCGGCGCGAAATTGACCGACACATTCAATTGCTTATCGGCGATCATATGCTGAAAGATGCTGAGCACACTGTTGACGACATTCTCCAGATCGAACTGTTGATTCTTGACCGGCATTACATTCGATTCAAGCTGCCCGAGTTCGCCAATCCACAGCATGATGCGAGACAGGCGGCGGCAACCATCTGAAATGCCATTTGCGCACTTGACATAGCCTTCATTGTCGATCGGTCCGAATTGTTGTTCGGTGATGATTGAAGACAGTTTGACGATGCCGCTGAACTGTTCACCAAGTTCGCCACTCAGCCGGGTCAGGAACTGGGTCTTGGATTTGCTGGCTAGCTCGGCTCTGTCCCTCGCGGCGGACAGTTCGTTCATCATCTGGTGGCGTTCTTCGTGCAGCCGTATCCGTTCAGCTGCCCGGCCGATCACGCCGATCAATTGATCCGGCTGGAAGGGTTTCGTCAGATAATCATAAACACCCTGGCGTAATGCTTTGATAACAGTATCTGAATCAGATTCGCCAGTCATGATGACGTTGAGCAGATCGGGAAATTTCCCGCCCAGTGCCTGGACGACATCGAGACCCCATTCGCCCTTCAACCGCAAGTCTATCAGCGCGACATCCGGGTTCATCATGACGGCAGATTGCAGTGCCGCTGTGCCATCATGTGTGACCGCCACAGTATGGCCTTCCATCTCCAGCAATTCCTGAACTCCGACGGCGGCATCCACATCATCATCAACAACAAGAATCCGTATGCTGGCGCCGTCCGTCACGGATCTTGCAACGGCCTGGTTGTCGGTCGTCATGAATGCGGTGACCTTTCAAAAGAAGGTATATGGCACTGGTTATGCGCAATCTAACGCCAAGGTCGTTAACGAAGCTTTGCCGATGTCAATGATAACCGAGCCTTCGTATTATTGGTTCGTTAATTTTAGGGCCTGTTGGGTTTCAGGTTGTGGCGCTGGTTTGATAGGATTGGCCCGGTTTCACGAAAGTCATCGTCGAACTTGACCGGCATGTCCATCTTACCGATGGAACGAAACTGAAATCATCCATGCGACTCCGTGCCGAAAGCGGCCGATTTTGCCAGTATACGTTACCGCTCAAGGCTTGAAGTGGGCCACACTTCGGCGGCTTTGGTGGCTAACCAGTGGCAAAGTAGGTCACGCCAATAACCCAACCTCAAGCGACTATTGATCCTAAGGCCTGTCGGATCCGGAAGGTCGACAAAGTTTAGGTTACAGATCGTCATTGTTGATGACGATCTTTAGCGATTTTTTGGCAATCATGCTTTCCAGAGCTTCTTGCACTGCGCTCACCGGGCAAGTGCCCGACAATAGCAGGTCGGCCTGAAAAGCCGGATTGCTGAGCAACTTGAGTGCCTGCTTCACGGTTGCCGGGCGATGGTGATAAACGCCTTTGATGCTCATTTCGCTGTAATGGACCAGATGGGTGTCGAGCGCCACAGTGGTGCCCGGCGCGCAGCCTCCGAACAGGTTGACCAGACCGCCGGGCCGGATCGATCCGATAGCATCGGCCCAGACTTCAGGAACTCCTGTGGCATCAACCGCAATCCAGGCTCCCTTGCCACCGGCGGTTGCCTTGCGCACGAAGTCGGACTGTCCGCCGCCGCGGGCGATCTCAATGGATTTGGCGGCGCCAAGGGCGGTGGCGGTCTCCAGGCGAGCGGGGTTGGGGTCGGCGACAATGACGTGATGGCCGGCAAAGGCAAGTGCTGCGACAAACAACAGCCCGATGGGGCCGGCACCGTAAATGATGACTTCGACGGGGCTTTCTTCATCGCCAAATTGGGCGAGCTCACAGGCTTCGATGCCATGCAGGACGCAGGCCAGCGGCTCGGTGATGGCGGCTCTGGCAAATGACAGGCCTTGCGGAATTGTATGGGTGTTGCGTTCCACAAAACGTGCTGGGACCAGCAAATATTCGGCAAACGCGCCGTTCAGGTAATGCAGGTCTTCACACAGGTTTTCGCGGCCTAATCGGCAATTCTCACAGGCAAGGCACGGCGCAGAATTGGCGACAACGACAGCATCGCCGGGTTTGTACTGGCTGACACCTTCACCGGCACTTGCGACTTCGCCTGCCATTTCGTGCCCGAATAGGGTCGGCACCTTGAGCATTCTCGGATGACCGCCGCGCAGGTAGACTTTGACGTCGGTGCCGCAGGTCGTGGCGGCTCGTATCCTGACCAGGATTTCGCCGGGGCCGGGATTAGGTACCGGTACCTCGCGGATTTCGATGGACTTTGGACCGGTCAGGACCGCGCCCTGCATAGTCCGGGATGCGGTGTCGCTCATCGACCAGCGCCCCTTGACGGCGTGAACAGGACCTTCAGGGCCTGCCGACGGATAGCCAGCTCGACACCGCGCTCGAATTCATCAAGCGGCATCGTGTGGGTGACGAGCGGCGTGGGGTCGAAAATGCCTTGGTTGAGCATCTCGAAAATCCGTCCTTGTTCATCCAGAGCACCTGAATAGGTGCCAATGATGCGCCGTTCGAACTTGAAAATCTTGTTGAGATCAATCGCTGCCGGCGTATCAGGCGGGGCATGGGCAAACAGCATGATCGACCCACCATGCCGCGTCAGATCAAGTGCGGCTTTTAGAACCTGAGACCCGCCCACTGTATCGAACACCGCATCGGCGCCCACGCCGTCTGTTACTGATCTTGCGGTTCTGCCGGCCGCTTCGCCTGGTTGGACACAATGAGCCGCACCCAA
>JAEKFU010000241.1 GCA_016522385.1 Pseudomonadota bacterium | reverse complement strand
GTCGTACACGATAAAGCCGTGCCAACATTCATCAGGCCAACCATTGCAGCAGCTAAAGTGGTGGCAAGTCGGCGCATCGTCGTGCTCTCGGTGCAGCGCTTCAACCAAATGCAGGTTCTCAATCATGCCCAAGAGGTACGGCCCATTGCAACTGGGAACCGATGTCATTTCCGCTTGGGGCCACAGAACGAACCCGCTTCCGCGGGAGTGCGCTGCGCGCGGGCCGTGCCGCGTTTCGAGCAGTGAGGCTAACCAACTCAGTCGTATTAGATAACGGGGCGAGCGTTCCGTCTTGAGGATCGAGGTTTCCAACCTTCCTCAAGACAGGAGCCCCCGATGACCTCCACTCGGTTAGAAAAGCCCATCAGCAATCTGCGCCGCCGCATGATCGAGGACATGACGATCCGCGGTCTCACCGCCGCCACGCAACGCGATTACATCCGCAGCGTTAAGAGCCTTGCCGCATTCATCGGCCGGTCACCGGATACCGCAACGCCTGACGAGATCCGTGCTTTCCAGTTTAAGCTGCGTGAGGACGGCGCTTCGCCAGCTAAGATGAATGCAGTCGTCTCTGGTCTCAGATTTTTCTTCAGGGTCACGCTGTCCCGGCCAGAGATCGAGCGCTGGACGCAGTTCGTGCGCGAGGCACGCAAACTGCCGGTCATCCTGAGCCCGGATGAAGTCGCACGGCTGATCGAGTGTGCACCTGGACCGGGCCTCAAGTACAGGGCGGCGCTGAGCGTTGCCTACGGTGCGGGGTTGCGGGCCTCAGAAGTCGTCTCCTTGCAGGTCACCGATATCGACAGCTCCCGCATGCTGATCCGGGTCGACCAGGGCAAGGGCAAAAAAGACCGCTACGTCATGCTGTCGCCCGCGCTACTGGAGCTGTTGCGCGACTGGTGGCGGCAAGCTCGACCGAAGGCGTGGTTGTTTCCGGGCCGTGGCATCATCGAACATATCACCACACGTCAACTCAATCGTGCCTTTCATGCTGCGGCCGACATGGCCGGCATTGACAAGAAGGTCTCGTTGCACACGTTGCGCCACAGTTTTGCGACGCACTTGCTCGAACACAACATCGATGTCCGCGTCATCCAGGTTCTACTCGGACATGCCAAGCTCGATACGACAGCGCTCTACACGCGCGTGGCGACAGCGACGATCCGCGACGTCATGAGCCCGCTTGAGCGCATCACACAGGACGTGCGGCAATCTGGATAGCCGGCCGCTCTCATGGCCCGGCCATCGTTGGAGGTCGCGGACATCTTCCGCGATAACGGGGCGGCGTGGCGTCAAGCCAATCGCGGGCGCGTCAGTCTCGATCAGATGAAGGTGATGAGCGCGATCGAGCGTTGCCGCACAGCAGCGCTCGGCGGGCATGTCGCGCGCTGCAAGAACGTCGCCTGCGCGCATCGCCACATCGCCTACAACAGTTGCCGCAACCGGCACTGTCCGAAGTGTCAGGCCGCGGCATCGCGCGACTGGATGGATGCGCGGGCGGCCGAGCTGCTGCCTGTCGCCTACTTCCACGTCGTCTTCACGTTGCCGGCAGAGATCGCCGACATCGCCTACCAGAACAAGCGTCTCGTCTACGACCTGCTGCTCAAGGCGTCCGCCGAGGCGATGCAGACCATTGCCGCTGATCCCAAACACCTTGGTGCCAGGATCGCGATCGCGTCCGTGCTCCACACCTGGGGCTCGGCGATGACGCACCATCCGCACGTGCACATGATCGTGCCGGGCGGTGGGTTGTCGAAGGATGGCGAACGCTGGATCGCCTGCCGCAAGGGCTTCTTCCTGCCCGTGCGGGCGCTCTCGAAGCTGTTCCGCAGGCTCATGCTGGAGAAGCTCGCAGCGGCACACGCGAGCGGCAAGATCAAAGTCTACGGTGCACATACCCACCTTGCCGACGCCCAGGCGTTCAAGCGCTTCCTGCGGCCATGCCGCCGCCGCAAGTGGTTCGTCTACGCTAAGCGCCCCTTCGCCGGACCGAAGGCCGTGCTCGCCTATCTGTCGCGTTACACGCACCGCGTCGCGATCTCGAACCGCCGCCTCGTGCATGCCGATGCAAACAGGGTCAGCTTCCGCGTGAAGGACTCACGCGCCGGCCCGGACAAACGCTGGCGCACGATGACGCTGCATGCGCACGAGTTCATCCGTCGCGTGCTGATCCACGTGCTGCCAAAAGGCCTGCATCGTATCCGTCATTACGGTCTGTTCGCCTCAGGCGTGAAGGCCGACAATCTGGCAAAGATGCGTGAACTGCTCGGTGTCCCGCAACCGGAACCCGACGAGGGCGCGGCGGATGAGGAAGCGGCCACAACAGCAGATCGCACCCCGCCTCAACCATGCCCGTACTGTGGAAGTCAGATGCGGATCATCGAGACGTTCGCCGCCGGCTGCCGACCCAAACACTGGCGCGAACTGGAAGGGATCGACAGCTCGTGACTGCGTTGGAGCGCCGACAATCCATCGCGCGACCGCAATCGCCGCATCGCAACGATGGCGCTCGGCTCATCGACCGTAATCCGTACCGATGGGCCGACCAAAATGCCCGATGCGACCTCGTTGACGCTCTCACAACCGGCGCAGCAGCCTTCATGCAGGCGCTGCCAATCGGTCCGCGTATCGCCGACGTCCAGCCCGCTGCTGCAAAATTCCCATAGCACGCGCGTCACGCTCTGCGATCAACGCCCGCGGGTTCCTTCCCTGGAGACTTTCGGACGCCGGCCCACCGTACCCGCGGCGACCGTCGTCATCGGGCCGCCATCCGAAACCCTTCACATCAACGGACCTGAGC
>JAEKFU010000232.1 GCA_016522385.1 Pseudomonadota bacterium | reverse complement strand
TTGTGCGTCAAGGGCCGCTTCGGTTTCGACTACGTCGCCTCTAGCGAGCGCCTGACCAAGCCGTTGATCCGCAAGCCAGGCAAGTTGAAGGCCATCAATATGGATCCTCGAAAGCCGCTTGCCCATTTCCGCGAAGCGACTTGGCAAGAGGCGTTGGATCTTGCCGCATCGGGCCTCAAATCGATCCGCGACACGCATGGCCCAAGGTCGCTTGCCGGTTTCGGCTCGGCCAAATGTTCCAATGAGGAAGCTTACCTGTTCCAGAAACTGGTGCGGACCGGTTTCGGCTCGAACAATGTCGATCATTGCACGCGTCTGTGCCATGCCTCATCAGTGGCCGCGCTGATGGAAACAATAGGCTCTGGCGCAGTCACTGCTCCGTTTACGGCTGTACGTGATTCTGACGTCATAATAGTCATCGGCGCCAACCCGGCCGAAAACCACCCGGTCGCGGCGACGTATTTCAAACAGGCCGCCAAACGCGGTGCCGACCTCATCGTCATGGACCCGCGCGGCCAGGCGCTCAAGCGCCACGCCAGTCACATGCTGCAGTTCAAGCCCGGCACCGATGTCTCGATGCTGAACGCTATGATGCATGTCATCGTCGAAGAACAGCTCTACGACCGCCAGTATATCCAGGCCCATACCGATGGCTTTGACAAGCTCAAGGCGCATCTCAAGAAATTCACGCCCGAGGCTATGCAGAAAGTCTGCGGCATCCCCGCCGAGGAACTGCGCGTGGTCGCACGCAAATATGCCCGCGCCGAAGCGGCGATCATCTTTTGGGGTATGGGTGTGTCACAACACACCCATGGCACCGACAATGCCCGCTGCCTGATTTCGCTCGCCCTGATGTGCGGGCAGACCGGCCGCGCCGGCACCGGTCTGCATCCGTTGCGCGGCCAGAACAACGTGCAGGGTGCTTCAGATGCCGGACTGATCCCGATGGTGTTCCCGGATTACATGAAAGTTGGAGATGACAACATCCGCGCCCGCTTTGAAAAGCTCTGGGACACCGAACTCGATCCGGAGCCCGGCCTCACCGTGGTGGAAACAATGGACGCCATCCATACCGGCAAGATCAAGGGTATGTATGTTTTGGGCGAAAACCCGGCCATGTCGGACCCGGATGCCAATCACGCCCGCGAGGCCCTGGCCGCGCTCGATCATCTCGTCGTACAGGACATTTTCCTTACCGAGACCGCGATGTTCGCGGATGTTATCCTGCCGGCCACCGCTTGGCCGGAAAAGGATGGCACAGTCTCCAACACCAACCGCCAGGTCCAGATGGGCCGCAAGGCACTCGATGCACCTGGTGATGCCATGCCTGACTGGTGGATCACCCAGGAACTCGCCCGCCGTATTGGCCTTGCATGGAACTACCACGGCCCGGCCGATGTTTTTGCCGAGATGAAACGGGCCATGCCGTCTCTTGACAACATCACCTGGGATCGCCTGGTCACCGAAAGCGCCGTTGCCTATCCATGCCCGGCGCCCGACCATCCCGGCCAGGATATCGTCTTTTCGGACCGGTTTCCCACCGCCGACGGCTTGGGCAAGTTCGTGCCGGCCGACGTTCTGCCGCCCGACGAATTGCCCGATCGCGACTATCCTTTCATACTGTCGACTGGCCGCCAGCTCGAGCACTGGCACACCGGTGCCATGACGCGGCGCGCGTATGTGCTCGATGCCGTAAACCCGGAACCGGTCGTGCAGATGAACACCGCCGACGTTGCCAAATTCGCCATAAACCCGGGAGACAAGGTGCGCATCTCCACCCGCCGTGGCGCCATTGAGCTGAAAGTCCGCCAGGATGATCAGGTGCCACCCGGTGTCGTCTTCATCCCCTTTGCGTTCGTCGAAGCCGCAGCCAACGAGCTAACCAATCCCAAACTCGACCCGTTCGGCAAGATCCCCGAGTTCAAGTTTTGCGCTGCCAGGGTGGAGCCGGTCCGCGGCACTAAACTGCAGGCCGCGGAATAGGACCGGCTACGCAACCAACACTTTGTCATACTCGGGGTTGCCCAACTACCGTGGATCCTTTCGGATACTCCACAATATCGCGGCAACAACGATGCCCCACCTACCCAGGTCACCAAACGAGGTAAATCGATCAGCATCAGCCCGGCCCAGACTGGCGCCATCGACCATTCCGGCAAACCCAGCGCGCCGACGTCTCCTATGATCACAATGCCCTGTTTCCAAACCAGATAGCCATAGATGAATAGGACAGAAAAAATTCCGCGCCAGAACAGGATAGCCCACACATCAGCAAGAACCGATTTGCTGAAAATCCGCGCCGTACTCCATATAGCGACCGACACCGGTACGAGCAGAACACCGATTTTATGTCGTACCGGCGAGGCAAGAGTTGTGCTGGACATGTCGAACGCCGTTGCCGATGATGACGTCGAATTGTGATACATGGGCAATGCTGACAGCATGTGGTTAGCAGTCTTGGAATTCAGTGGATCAGTTTGAAATGCTGCCCCTCACCGATATCGAAATCAGTCTTGCAGCCGATACGGTCCGGCGCGATGGCGGGTTGGATGATGGTGCCTGGTTTGAGACCATTTCGCTCAGCGAATCGCATGCACGTGACCGCGCGCCACGCCATGCCTACGTCTGTTGCTACGAGCCGTGCAGCAACCGGACCTTTGCCGGCCTCGTTGCTCTGGAAGACGGTAAGCTGCTTGACTGGCGGCATATCGAAGATGTGCAGGCCCGTATCATTCCCGATGAATTCGCCGCCGCCTGTGAGATCGCCCGCAACGACCCAGACTTCATTGCCGCATTGAAACGGCGCGGCATTGACGACCCATCCTGGGTCCTCATCGAAAGCTGGGCGGCCGGAAATTTTGGCATCCCCAGCGAACAAGGCAGGCGGCTGGCTCTCGGCCACTGCTGGCTGATGAACGAGGCCGGTGACAACCCCTACGCCCGCCCAATCGCCAATCTTCACCCGCTATTCGATCTCGCCGCCGGCAAAATCATCCGCATCGACGATTACGGTACCGTACCGATCCCACCTGACCCGGGCCCGATCCGCCGCGACGAACAGCGAGACGATCTGAAAGAACTCTCCATTACCCAGCCGGACGGTCCGAGTTTCACCGTCGATGGATTTAATATACGCTGGCAGAACTGGAACATGCAGGTCGGCTATTCAGTGCGCGAAGGCCTCGTGCTCTACGACATCGGCTATGAAGACCAAGGGCGTCTGCGGCCCATCATGCGCCGCGCCTCTATGGCTGAGATGGTCGTCCCTTATGGCGACCCGCGCGGCGCCAACTACCGGCGCAATGCGTTTGACACTGGCGAGTATGGCATTGGCGTTGCCCTCGATTCCTTGAAACTGGGCTGCGACTGCCTGGGCTATATCCACTATTTCGATGTCTGGTCACACGATTGGCACGGCAAACCACGGCTGATCGAGAACGCCATTTGCATGCACGAAGAAGACTTTGGCATCCTTTGGAAATATTCGGTCCCCTCTAGAGCACAAACCACGGTCACCCGGTCGCGTCGGCTGGTGATTTCTTCACTCGCCTCCATCGGCAACTACATTTACGGCTTCTTTTGGTATTTCTATCAGGACGGTTCGATTGGTGTGGAAGTAAAGGCGACAGGCATTCCCTTTCCGACCGGTATTGCGCGCGGCCAGGACAGTGCCTACGGGACAATCGTTGCGCCGGGGATCGAATCTCACGTTCATCAGCATGTCTTCAGCTTTCGCTTCGACATGGCGGTTGACGGCGACCGCAACACCGTCACCGAGGTCAATTTTGAAGCCGCGCCACTTGACGCCGATAACCCGCATGGCAATGCCATCCTCACCCGCGAAACCACGTTAGCTTCGGAGACCAGCGCGCAACGCGAAATAGACTTTGCTTCGGCGCGCTATTGGAAGGTCATCAATCCCAACGTCACCAACAGCTTTGGCAAACCAGTCGGCTACAAACTAGTGCCCGGCGCCAATGCACTGCCGTTTCAGCATCCTGACTCGGCGCTCGGCAGGCGCGCGGGCTTCATGTATAAGCACATGTGGGTGACACAATACGCTCCTGATGAACTTTTTTCGGCCGGCTGGTTTCCAAATCAACACCCCGGCGGCGACGGATTGCCGAATTGGGTAAAAGCCGATCGTCCACTCGAAAATCAGGACATCGTCGTGTGGTACACGATGAACTATCATCATTTGCCGCGGCCCGAAGACTGGCCGGTGCAGCCCGTGGTTTATGCCAATTTTCACTGGGTGCCGTCTGGATTCTTCGATGAAAACCCGGCCATGGACGTCCCGCGACGCGAATGAGCTAGAGCGTTTCTTTCTCATGTGGAATCATTTGACCGCGTTTCTGCGTCTGCTGGCTAGGCATGCTTCGC
>JAEKFU010000214.1 GCA_016522385.1 Pseudomonadota bacterium | reverse complement strand
CGCGGGGGGTTTGGGCTACCGGTCGGTTGAAGAAAAAGGTCCGGAAATCCACCATCGCGATCTCCCTTGCTGGCGAATCTCCCTTTAAGTCATCTAGTATGCACCAATCGTCTAATTCGTCCATCTGCGCAAATATGCAGCGAATCATTACTCGAATAGCGAACTATTTGACCGATTGGTCCAATGGAATAACCAGCTTAGAATAATATCTATACTTACAACTATTAGTTGCGACTCTACCTGCAAACCAGTGCAGCGCCACAATCTACGATTTCACCTGGTGCACGTGGTAAATTGTCCGGCATTCTTGAGCGTGCCGGCGGCGCAGCGCTGCTGCGAATGAATTGCACGAATCAGGGGGCGACGCGCGCCAAGTTATGGCCAAGTCAGCCGGAATGAAGATTGCCGGCGATGGCCGGCAATCGAATATTGGCGGTGTTTGTCTCGCAGCTGGCAGATAGATAATTCAGCAGCTAACTTTTGGTCCGCTGTCTACCTGAGCGCATCAACTTGCCCGTGCTGAAGAACGGTTTCACGTCTCGCGAACAACCCATGCTCCGTAGCCGACGACCCGCTGCCGATCGCCGGCGGTCTCGCCCGAGTTGCGTAAGTCGAGTCGCCGAACGATAAGCCCGCGGCGCCGCGCCTCAATCAGCATGCCACGCACGGCCAGCGATCCGCATGCGTCATCGAAACCAATGGCCTTCTCGTCCAGGCACTCGATCGCCTCTGCCGTTGCCATATCCCGCCGCCGTGCGGTTTCATAGTCATGATAGTGAGATAGGTCGGAGCTCACGACAACGAGTGTCATCGCATTCCACAGCCGGTGCAGGACCTCCGCCACCTCTTCGGCCCTGGCCGACCCGACGACCAGAGGGACGACGGGCACAGCTCCAAAAACGGCCTGCAGGAAAGGAAGCTCCACTTCAAGCGCATGTTCGGGTGCGTGTGGCTGATCGTCAATGACAACTTGCGGCAGATCGGCAATCTCGGCGATCGCCGCGGTGTCCAGTGGCACATCGCCGAGCGGTGTGCGGAATGTCGTGGCGGCCGGAGCGGCGATGCCGGCAAAGCGCACGAAATGTGCCGGACCTATAACCACCAGCCTGCGGATGTTGTTCTTCAGGCCTTCGAGCCCAGCGAAAGCCTCGGCCGCAATAGGCCCAGAATAGATGTATCCCGCATGTGGCGCAATCACCGCGCGAATCTGTTTATCCAGCGTCGCTTTAGCACCGGCCAGCAGGTCTTTGACCGCATCCTGCAGGACATAACGATCGCGCGGATAAAAGGTCCCGGCTACGGCGGGCTGCCTGACGGTATTATGTTTATGTGCGAATGGCATGGCATCGGCGCTTGAATTTGGCATAATCATTGCCATCTACACTTTATGAACAAAATGGAAACATCGCAACTGGATAATGACCTTCAAGGGGTGCCCGCCCGCTATTGGCACACCCTTGAGGACGGCCGCATCCAATGCGATCTGTGCCCGCGATTCTGTAAATTGCGTGAGCGCCAACGCGGCCTATGCTTCGTTCGTGGCCGGCAGGGTAACGAGATTGTCCTGACCACCTACGGCCGGTCTTCCGGCTTTTGCGTCGATCCGATCGAGAAGAAACCACTCAACCACTTTCTTCCCGGCACACCGGTTCTTTCCTTCGGCACGGCTGGCTGTAATCTCACCTGCAAGTTTTGCCAGAACTGGGATATCTCAAAGGCACGCGAGTTCGACAGACTGCAGGATCGTGCAACGCCAGACGACATCGCCCGTGCGGCCAAGTCGACAGGGGCGCGGTCGGTGGCCTTCACCTACAATGATCCGGTGATCTTTCTCGAATATGCCGTTGATGTCGCGACCGCCTGCCGCGAAGCGGACATAAGGACCGTCGGCGTCACTGCCGGCTATATCACCGAGCAGCCGCGCGAGGAGTTCTTTGCAAGCATGGATGCCGCCAACGTGGATCTCAAAGCGTTCACTGAAGGATTCTACAAGCAACTTTGTTCGGCCGAACTTGCACCGGTCCTCGAAACGCTCCGGTATCTTAAACACGAAACGGATGTTTGGTTCGAAATCACGACCCTGTTGATCCCGGGACACAATGATTCGGCCAAGGAAGTCGCAGCGCTCAGTGAATGGGTCATGGATGAGCTGGGGCCAGACGTGCCGCTGCATTTCTCGGCATTTCATCCCGACTGGAAGATGCGGGACACGCCGTCGACACCGCCGAGCACTCTCCAGGCGGCCAGAGCCATCGCGATAGAAACCGGCCTGCGCTACATCTATACCGGCAATGTCCATGACGAGGCCGGTCAAAGCACCTATTGTCATGGCTGTGGTACCCGGTTGATTGGCCGCGACTGGTACGAGCTGACTGACTGGAACTTGACGCCAGATGGCGACTGCGTTGCGTGCGGTGAGACGTGCGCCGGCGTCTTTGAGGCACAGCCGGGGACTTGGGGCCAGCGCCGGCTGCCGGTTCGGATCGACCCGATCTCGAACGTTTTGGGCGCTTAGGGATGATCTGAGTAAAGAATTCTATCTTCCCGTTGGGCCTATCGATGAGCAAGGCGAATGCTCGATCGATTTTGCAAAAAACAACCGACACATTGACGCGATCGGCTTTGCGGCAATGAAGATTGATCGATATCAACGCCTCGACAGGTTTTGTCAGCGAAAACTTGTTTGAGTGTGCCAGAGCGGATCAAGACAGCCTGGACACCAGTTTTTCATTCGTGCACCGTTCTAACGAACCGGAGACGACAACGTTGGTAGTGTTTGATGGTTTCGATCGGCAACTATCGTCATGCAGTTCGCGGACAACCGGCCAACAGCCGCGATGGCCAGGTGGGTGTGGTCGGAACAAGTCGCGTAACAGGGCTTAGCCGCTTTCGCCACAGAAGTTGCGCTCGATGCGTCGGATTAGCGGTTCGTCGATTGTGTTTCCTGATGTTCTGCGCGATGGCCGCACTGATCGCTGTCACGGTCCACCACGGCGCGGTTCTCGCGGCGCCTGACAGCTGGACAGAGCCACGCGCTGCAATGGTGCGCACCATCGAAGACTACGCGGCTGAATTGCCCAAAAGGTTCGGCTCCGGCGGTATATCGGGGCCTGTGCTGAATGTCATGGGTGAGGTTCCCCGGCACCTGTTTGTGCCACAGGGCGTTCAACACCGCTCCTACGACAACACGCCGCTGCGCATCGGGCATGGGCAGACGATCTCTCAGCCATTTATCGTTGCCCTGATGACCGAGCTGTTGAAAGTCGACGAAGAGGCGACGGTACTCGAGATCGGCACCGGGTCGGGCTACCAGGCGGCAGTCCTGGCAGAGTTGGTCAAAACCGTATGCACCATCGAGATCATCCCGCCGCTTGGCGAGACCGCAACGCGGCGACTCAAGAAACTTGGCTACGACAATGTGCAAACGAAGATCGGCGATGGTTACTTCGGGTGGCGCGATTGTGGACCGTTTGACGGGATCATCGTCACGGCGGCAGCCGGTCATGTCCCGCCGCCCCTCATCAAGCAGCTCAAACCCGGCGGTCGGATGGTGATCCCCATCGGCGGCGTCTTCGGACCGCAATATCTGACGCTGGTCGAAAAGACTGCCGATGACACACTCAGGACAAGTCAGTTGCTGCCCGTCCGGTTTGTTCCGTTCACCCGGGGGACACGGTGATCCGGTATCTGGCGCTGACGCTCATTTCGTCAGCCGTGTTGGCCTATGAAGTGCTGTTGGTTCGGCTTTTCGCGATTGTTCAGTGGCATCATTTCGCGTTTATGGCGATCAGCATCGCCTTGCTCGGTTTCGGCATCAGCGGCACTTTGCTCGCGATCTGGCAGGAATGGGCAAAATCACGCTTTCACACGATTTTTCCGGCAAGCGCACTACTGTTCGGTTTGTCCGCTCCGCTCGGATTCCTGCTTGCCCAGGCATTGCCGTTCAATGCGCTTGCCGTGGTCTGGGAGCCCGGCCAGCTTCTCTTCCTGCCGGTCATGTATCTTTTGCTGGTGGTGCCCTTCATTTGCGGCGCCACATGCATCGGTGTGTCCTTTGTCTGTTTCGGCGATGAGACCGGCCGCATCTATGCCTACAATCTGATCGGATCAGCCGCCGGTGCCCTCGGCATTGTTGGTGCCCTTTTTCTGATCTCCCCGCAGGATGCGCTGCGATTGGTGGCGGTCATGGGTTTCCTATCGGCGGCGACCATCGTACTCGACCAGCGATTGATCCTGCGGTTCGCTGTTGTGACGGGTTGCGCGGTTCTCGCCATCATGACCTGGGCCGTCGCACCGGAAACCTGGTTTGCGTTGCGGATCTCTGAATACAAACAGCTTCCAAGTGCCCTCAATATGACTGGTGCACGCGTGCTGAGCGAGCGGTCAGGACCGCTCGGCCTCCTCACGGTCATCGAAAGCCCCGAGGTTCCGTTTCGATTTGTCCCCGGGCTCAGTCTGAATGCTCCAACGACGCCACCGGATCAGCTTGCGGTGTTTGTCGACGGTGGTTCCATGACGGCCGTCACACGCTTTGACGGACAAAGAGAGGAAGTCGGGTATCTCGATTTCACGACCGATGCGCTTGCCTATCAGTTCACTCATCGGCCTTCTGTGCTGGTGCTCGGTGCCGGCGGCGGGAGAAACGTGCTGCAGGCGATCTACCACCGGTCCCGACGCATCGATGCCGTTGAGCTTGATGCGAACCTGATACGCGTGGTCAAACAGGATTACGCGCGCCGATCCGGCGGCATCTACAACCGGCCGGACGTGCACGTGCATGCCGCCGAAGCGCGTGGCTTTGTTGCGACAAGCGAGCGTCGCTGGGACCTCATTCAGATCCCTTTGCTCAGTTCATCCGGCACCGGTGTCCATGGCCTCAATGAAAGCTACATCTACACCGAAGAAGCCCTCGCGGGATATATTCAGCGCCTGAAACCGGACGGCTGGCTCAGCATTACCCGTTGGCTCAAATTGCCGCCGCGCGACACGCTGAAGCTGTTTGCCACGGCTCTTGATGCACTCAAAGACTCCGGCGTTGCCGCACCGGAGCGGCACTTCATTCTCATTCGCGGCCTCAACACCACAACATTGCTGGTCAAGAACGGAACCATAACGGAGGCGGAGATCACCCGGACAAGAGCGTTCGCACAAGCACGTTCATTCGATCTTTGCTATCACCCGCAAATAAGCGCCAAGGAGGCAAATCGCCATAACGTGCTGGAAGAGCCCCACTTCTTCCAAGCTACGGCGGCTTTGACCGGTATCGAACGCGCGAGGTTCACGTCACGCTACAAGTTCGACATTGCGCCGGTCAGCGATGAACGGCCCTATTTCTTCGACTTTCTCAAATGGCGCCATCTGCCGGAGCTGTTGTCGGTTGCAAGGAGTGGTGGCGCTGGACTCCTGGAGCTCGGCAGCGTGATTCTTGTCGGCACGCTTGTTCAAGCCACGGTGCTGAGTGCCCTGCTCATCATGACACCCTTGTGGATCAGGCGACGCAATCTCGACGGATCCGGTCAGCTGTGGCGCGTCGCTGCCTACTTCATTGCCATCGGTCTGGCCTTCCTGTTCATAGAGATCGCCTTCATACAGAAGTTCATTCTATTCTTGAGCCATCCGCTCTATGCCGTTGCCGTCGTGCTTACCGGTTTTCTGCTTTTTGCCGGTATCGGCAGCGCCGTTTCGCCGCTCCTGGCCGACCGCATTGAGAGTTGGCATGGGTCAGATCCAGGCCACATGTTTCACCTTTCGGCCCTTCAGCTCGCGGTGGCCGGCATCATCGCAATATCGCTTTTCTACGTTCTCGCCCTGCCCCAGATCTTCCAGGCACTTCTTTCTCTTACCGATGCCGGCAAGATCCTCGTGTCGCTCTTGCTCATTGCGCCGCTCGGCTTTTTCATGGGCATGCCTTTTCCGCTTGGGCTATCGCGTGTCTGGTCTGGAACGCCCAGCCTCGTTCCCTGGGCCTGGGGCGTGAACGGCTGCGCTTCGGTTCTGAGCGTCATGCTCGCCACGCTGATCGCAATGAATTTCGGATTTTCCGTCGTCATCTTGGCAGCCGCCGCCCTCTATGCAGGCGCAGCCGTCGTCTTTGCCCGGCCGCGGAATTCTACGGTATCACCGAAGCCGTAACATGCACGGTTGACGTTCAGGCAAGGCATGCCCGCGCGATCGCCGTCACAGTAGCTCTTCGTAGGGTACGATCGTCGACTTCACGGTTTTCATGGACATCGCCTGCGCCACTGCGTCCTTGACGCCCCCGACGGTAAACGGGAACAGTGTCTGCATCTCACGCCAGGGATACTTGTTACGGGCGCGGTCCAGCATATCGACGCCGAGCGGCAGGTCGTTCGCGGTGAAGGCCCAGCTGCCGAGCACGTTCAGGTCCTTGGCACAGATGCGGTGCCAGTTGGTCTCGATGGCACCGGCGTCGGTGAACTGACCCATCTCCACGAAGGTGCCGCCGTCGCGCAGATACTCGATGCCTTCGGGCCCGGCGCTTGGGTATCCGGTGCAGTCGAGCACCAGATCGGCGCCGAAGCCACTGACGATGTCTCGCACGCGGTGGATGCGCGCCTCGGACGTCACGTGTTCCTCGATGTCGACGGTTTCCTCTGCCCCGAAAGCGCGCGCCAGCCTCAGCCGCGGTTCTTCCGGCGCGCCGACGGCGATGACGCGGCCCGCACCCATCTCCTGCAGAGCCGCGATCGCCAGGATGCCGATGGGCCCTGTGCCCTGCACCACCGCCGTGTCGCCCCAGCGGAAGCGGCCTGCAGCGACGGCGCGATTGACTGCCCGGATGCAGCTTGTCAGCGGCTCAGACAGCGAGCCGAGCAACAGTGGCATGTCGTCGGGCAGTCTGTAGATCTTGGTGCCCGGCAGCATGTCGAGATCGACATAGACGTGTTCGGCCCAGCCACCCCACAGATGCGGCGGCTTGTCGAAGCCCAGATAGCGGCCGTAGTAGACCGGCGTCAGGCACTTGTTGGCGTTCTCGGGATAGTGCACGCAGTAGTAGCAGCTGCCGCAGGGCATGAGCGGCGGCAGCATGACCTTGGAGCCGATGTTGAGCGGCTTGCCCATGAAATCCTCGACGAGCTCCGCGCCCTTCTCGACAATTACGCCCGCCAACTCGTGCCCGAGGGTAAACGGCCACGGCAAGGGTTTCGGCCAGTGGCCCTTCAAGATGTGCAGGTCGGTGCCGCAGACGCCGCAGGCGCCGATCTGGATGAGCGCTGCGTTCTTTGGGATGTCCGGCCGCGGCACTTCTCGGATGATCGGATCGGCCGCCGGCCCGTCGAATGTGGTAACCCGGATCATCTGTTGCACCACATGTCCCTCCGCTGGGAATAACTTCGATTTGACCGCTATGTCGGACAAGCGCGGATGCTGTTGGACTCTGGGACCCAGCTTCGTCGCTCGGATTGCGGTACCGCGCGGCTATTCCGCTGCCGCTGCGTTGCGGGCCAACACAAGCTCCATCAAACAATCATCGGCCAGCGGTTCGATCGGCGCGAAATCGCGATGGGCGATCCACTCGGGCCGCTTGAATTGCCGGATATGATTGTCGACGTGACAGAGCGACAGATAGACAATCGTCCGGCTGAGCGGCGAGATATTGGGCGGACTTGCATGCACTAGGAGCGATGAGAACAACAGCACGCTGCCGGCAGGTCCGGTCGGTGCGACACAACCACCGCGTTTGGCCAGCTTCGTGACTGTCTCGCGGTCCAGTGTCCACAAAGGATAGCTGGTCGTTTCCACGTCGTGGCCGGCATCGATGACACCATGCTTGTGGCTACCGGGAATAAACAAAAGCGGACCGTTGGCCGCGGTTACGTCGTCGATAAACACAGCGATGTTCATGGCTCTGGGTTCCGGCATCAGGTCGTCGCGCGCCCATGTGCCGTAATCCTGGTGCCATTGCCAGATATCGCCGTCGAATGCGGCCTTGGCGTTGACCTTGAACTGGTGCATGTAGACCGGACCGTCGAGCAACTGCATGACCGGTTCGACCAGCCTGGGGTGTGCACCCAGGCGGCGGAACGCTTCGTTGTAGGTGTGGGCAGCGAAGGCAGTGCGTACAACGCCTGACTTCTCACGGACCACTTCGTCGCGTTCCATCGCGTAAACGGTGTCAGCTTCGGCGCGCAACATGGCGGCCTCCTGCGGGCTGAAGCAGCCAGGCAAGAATAGATAGCCCTCGTCTTCGAACTGTCGGAGCTGTTGATCGGTGAAACGCATGGTAGCTTTCCTGCGGGTTACGAAATACCAACAATACTCCCAATCCGGGCGGTCCGAAAGGGACAGTGAAAGTCCGCGGGAGAATGTCGTCACTCTAACCTCGGCCATCGGGGGCACAACGGACAGTGGAAACAACATGACACCATCAAGAAACTCCACATGACGGTTGATCGCCGCTCCAGCTGAGTGGCACCCAGAACGGCGTCTTGTGTTTCTTGTTGGCGACCAGGGGAGCGTGTGTCATATGCAAGACGTCGTTCGTAAACGCGCCACGTCTTTGATCCCCGAATAGAAAGATAGCTCAGAAAGAATGATCAACCCGAACCTTTCCTCCGACGACATCAAGCGCGATGGCCCCGACCATTTCATCCGCGAAATTATCAAGGACGACCTGGCGTCCGGGCGGGTGGGCGAGGTCGTGACACGATTTCCGCCCGAGCCCAACGGTTATCTCCATATCGGGCACGCCAAGTCAATTTCCCTGAATTTTGGCATGGCGGCTGAGTTTGGAGGCCACTGCAATCTGCGGTTTGACGACACTAACCCAGTCAAGGAAGAACACGAATACATCGATGCCATCCAGGAAGATCTGAACTGGCTCGGCTTTGAATGGGGCGGAAAGGCGCTTTATGCCTCTGACTATTTTGAACAGCTATACACCTGGGCGGAAAATCTTATTGAGTCCGGCGATGCCTATGTGGACGATCTCGATTCCGACCAGATCCGTGAGTACCGCGGTACACTGACGGAGCCAGGCCGCAACAGCCCTTATCGCGACCGCTCGGTCGATGAGAACCTGGATTTGTTCCGGCGAATGCGTGCGGCTGAATTTCCGAATGGAGCCAGGACCCTGCGGGCCAAGATCGACATGGGATCGGGCAACATCAACATGCGTGACCCAGTTCTTTACAGGGTGCTGCATGCACCTCATCCAAGAACTGGCGATGCTTGGTGCATCTATCCAACCTATGACTTCGCCCACGGTCAGTCAGATGCGATCGAAGGCGTCACGCATTCCTTGTGCACACTGGAGTTCGCCGATCATCGGCCTCTATATGAATGGCTGATCGAACATCTGCCGACGCCGTGCCTGCCAAAACAGTACGAATTCGCACGGCTCAATTTGACCTACACGGTCCTTTCGAAGCGAAAACTGATGCAACTGGTTCAGGAAGGTGTGGTTAGCGGTTGGGATGACCCACGCATGCCGACGCTGCGAGGACTCCGGCGGCGCGGCATACCGGCAGCGGCGTTGCGCGATTTTGCGCGAGACATCGGCGTCGCCCGCGCAGACAGCGCCGTTGATTACGGTTTCCTAGAGTTTTGCACCCGTGAAGTTTTGAATCAGAGCGCCCTGCGCCGCATGGCTGTCCTCAACCCGCTAAAAGTTGTGATCGACAACTATCCGGAAGATGGGAGCGAGTTGCTCGAGGCCATCAATAATCCGGAAGACGAGAGTGCGGGCACGCGCCAGATCGAATTCTCTCGAGAAATCTACATTGAACGCGATGACTATATGGAGAATCCGCCGAAGAAGTTCTTTCGGCTCAGTCCTGGCCGTGAAGTACGGCTGCGCTATGCGTACTTCGTTACGTGCACCGACGTTGTCAAAGATGCAAACGGGGAAGTAGTGGAACTTAGATGCACCTACGATCCGGCGTCGCGGGGCGGGCAGTCTCCTGATGGACGGAAGGTGCGCGGCACGTTGCACTGGGTCGACGCAAAACGTGCCGTCAATGCACAAGTGCGACGCTTCGAGCACCTCTTCGCGAGCGAAAATCCTGGCTCGGAAGATGATCTCCTCGCTGCCCTAAACCCAAACTCGAAAACGGTAATCGAAGAGGCAAAGATCGAACCGGCTCTGGCAACTGACCCAGTGGGCACGCAAGTGCAGTTTGAACGGCTGGGCTATTTCTGTGTCGACCCCGACACGACGACTGATCTGCCGGTTTTCAATGAAATCGTACCCCTGAGAGACACCTGGAAGAAGATCAAGAACTCACAAAGGTAACCAACAAAAAAGGAACCACATCCTGTGTGCTCCCAGCGTTAATACTGGAGAAGTTCGTTCACCTGCCCTTGCCGCACCCAACGGCCATAAGCGCCTAGAGCGTGTCTTTCTCATATGGAACCATTTGAGAAAGACACGCTCTATTGGTAACGGATTACAGCGCGAACCGCTATCTCGACCGGTCGTGGGCATGAACTGCAGAATGGCCCATCGGATTGGTTCGTCTGAATGTCATTGATGGAATTGGCAGAACCTTCATGCAAAAACGCCGGGGCGATGCTCCGGCGCTTTTTTGTTTGCAGTCAACTACTTGTCGGTTGGTTTATCCTCAGACTCATCAGGTTCGTCATCGGCAGGCTTTTGTGCGCGTTCGGCCATGAACTGGTCGAACTCGGCCTTGTCGCGGGCATGGCGCAGTTTTTCGAGAAACGCCTGGAATTCCTCGTATTCCTGCTCAAGGCGTTTGAGCGTCTCCTCGCGATAGGCGTCAAAGGCACGGTTTCCGCTCTTGCGGGTAAACCTATACGGTGCGTGCCATCGCCCCGCCCGGCCTGTGCAGTCCGGCATGGCAAAGCCCGTGCCGCCATCAGCGACGGCCGATTTTCTCCAGCATCCCATTCGTCCACTCCAGATCATGTAAAACAGTACAAAAAGGCCCACCGGCCAGAAGACAATGAAGCTCAGGACCATCAGCGCGATCCAAGCCGGCTTGCCGTATTCGTCAATCCTTTCAGCGAGTCGCATCTGTTTTGCTTTCATGTAAATGTTATTTACATTCACATATATGGGTAACACACTGGAGTTTGTCAAGGACGGAGCCCGGAGAACGCTAGAGCGTGGGCAAGTTCAAGCCGCGCAGGTAGACAAGGATGGCAGCCTCAAGCAGATCGTCGGGCTCCATCGGCAAGGCTCTGGCTGTTCCGTCACCGCGGCTGAACAGTGATGCAACGCCATGCGCCAATGCCCAGATATGCAGCGCCAGCATCAAGGACGGCGGCCGGTCTTTTTCGTCTTGGGCGGTGCCCGCGACCGTCTCGGCGGCCTCGCGCAGCACATCAAATGCACTATCGGCGGCCTTTTTCATCTCCGGATAGTCGCCCGTCGGCAAACCGGCTTCAAACATGGCGGCATAGAACGCAGGGTTGTCCTTGGCGAACCGCAGGTAAGCCTTGCCCATGCGGATCAGTGCGTCATGTGGCGC
Source organism: Pseudomonadota bacterium (assembly GCA_016522385.1). Taxonomy (GTDB): domain Bacteria; phylum Pseudomonadota; class Alphaproteobacteria; order Rhizobiales; family Aestuariivirgaceae; genus JABDJG01. The sequence goes on along the minus strand of JAEKFU010000214.1, from coordinate 447 downwards.
CGGGCGGCCATCATACCAGGCCTTGGCGAGCGCATCGCGGAAGACGCCGAAGCCCTGCACGGCGATCTCGACGAGCAGCTCGTCACGATCGCGGTAGTGGCGATAGGGGGCTGCCGGGCTGACGCCAGCAGAGCGCGCGGCTTCGGCAAAGGTGAAGCCAGCCGGGCCCTTGTCTGCAATCAGATCGAGCGCGGCCTCAATCAGCGCTTGGCGCAGATTGCCGTGATGATACCCGCGCCGCCGGCCCTTGTGCCATCTCATGTAAAGGGGTTTTACATTAATCTGACGTGCGGTCCAGACTCCCCTAGAGCGTGTCCTTCTCATGTGGAATCATTTGACCGCGTTCCTGCGTCTGCTGGCTAGGCATGCTTCGCGCCGTGGTCTGGTTGACCACAAGCGGAGCATAACGACGTCCAGCGGGCGCAGAAACACGGCCTTCGGTGGCCC
>JAEKFU010000203.1 GCA_016522385.1 Pseudomonadota bacterium | reverse complement strand
GCCTATAAGCTTTCAACCTGAGCCAGAAATTTGAGGTCCAAAAGCATCATGAATATCGACCTTTTGAAGAGACTTTGCGAGACGCCTGGTGTGCCGGGTCATGAGCACCGGGTACGGTCTTTGATTGAGACGGAGATCGAGGGTCTCTTCGACGAGGTGAGCGTCGACCCGATGGGCTCGCTGCTCTGCCGGCGTGACGCCACAAAAGGCAAGGGCGGCAAGAAAGTCATGCTACTGTGCCACATGGATGAGATCGGCTTTCTGGTCTCGCACATCTCCGACAAGGGTTTCATCTATGTTCAGACGGTCGGCGGATTTGATCCGCGCAACCTGTTCTCCCGCCGGGTTCTCGTTTGCACCGATGACGGTGATTACAAAGGCGTCATGAACCCTCAGGGCAAACCGGTGCACATCCAGTCACCCGAAGACCGCAAGAAAGTGCCGGAGATTACCGAGTTCGTCATCGATGTCGGACTTGGCAAAGCAACCAAGGACCACATCACGATCGGCGACATGGTCGTCATGGACGAGCCGCTGATCGAAATCGGCGACAAGATTGTCTCCAAAGCGCTCGACAACCGCATTGCCTGTTGGCTGGGCATCGAGGCGGTTCGCGCGCTCGGTAATGCCAAACACGCTTGCGAGATCCATGTCGCCTTCACGTCTCAGGAAGAAGTCGGCCTGCGTGGTGCCCGCAGCGCCGCATTTGCCATCAGGCCTGATATCGGCCTTGGCATCGACACAACGCTTGCCTGTGACACGCCGGGCGTTCCCGAACAGGACCGAACATCGCAAATGGGCAAGGGCTTTGGTCTTCATGTCAAGGATTCCAGCTTCATTGCCGATCGCGCACTCGTTGCCGAGATCGAACGCATCGCCAAGGATAAGGAGATCCCCTATCAGCGCACCATGCTGAGGGCAGGGGGGCAGGACGGAGCCGCCGCGCAACAGGCCGCGGCCGGCGCCAAGGCAGTGGGCATCGTCGTAGGCACCCGCTACATTCATACTGTGTGCGAAATGATTCACGGCGACGATCTCGTGGCGGCGCAAAGAATCCTAACCGCCTATCTGGCGGAGGCCTGAGACGGAGGCTCATTGGTGGCCACGTAGAAACTGAATGTTCGCCAGGTATAAAGAAACTTTGAAGCCGAACCCGCCCTTTACCGACAGTTTGCCAGGGGCAAAAGCGTATCCATAGCGGATGGAGCCGGCGGATCGCGGCGCGCGCGGTATCTGTGAAAAGCTCGACTTCCCGGCTGATGAGAAATACAGCATGACGATCGGGCGCGTGCCCGTGCGAAACGGCGACTAGTCAGACAGGTGCAATCGCTATGCAACAGGCAGACGACTTTCTGGATGAATCCATGGTGCTGGCGGCAATCCTCGAACCGTTGAATGAGCCGGATTTTGCCCGCGAGACCCAATTCAAGGGCTGGACGATCGACGATGTGATTGGTCATCTTTATATGTTCAACGAGGCTGCAACCATCGCGCTTGGAAATGGCGTCGCCTTTGATGCGTTCTTTGCGCCGATCGCCGCTCAGCTCGATACCGGCAAGACATTGGTCCAAACGCAATATTCCTGGCTAGATGGTCTTGCCGGCCGCAAACTGTTCGACGCCTGGCGCATTGGCTGCACGCGAACCGCGGACAATTATCGCGATGCCGAGCCTAAGTCGCGGGTAAAATGGGTTGGCCCAGACATGAGCGCCAGATCCGCTATCACAGCACGTCAGATGGAGACTTGGGCCCACGGCCAAGAGGTGTTCGACGTTTTGGGAATAAAGCGTGTCGACACCGACAGGATCAGAAACGTCGCCCACCTCGGCGTCACAACTTTCGGTTGGACCTTTGCCAATCGTGGCGAAAAGGTTCCCGACCCGGCGCCGTATGTCAAATTGATCGCACCCTCTGGTGCAATCTGGGAATGGAATGAACCGCAGCCCGCAAATTGCGTGAAAGGCAGCGCTACCGAGTTCTGCCAGGTTGTCACACAAGTGCGCAACATCGCCGATACGTCGCTAAGCACAACTGGCCCCGCAGCAATACGCTGGATGCGCCTCGCCCAATGTTTCGCCGGCCCGCCAGAAGACCCGCCGGCGGCGGGCATGCGACATGTGTCAAATTCTGGATAGATGTGACCCGGCTGGCCGACGGAAACGAACGCGTTTGGAGTGCGATCGTTTCAGATGGAATCATCCAAAACGTGAATGGTCCTCTATCATATAGAAGTCGGTCAGGTTCTTCTGGTCTTGATGTTCCATCAACACCAGTCCTGATCTAGAGCGTGTCTTTCTCATATGGTTCCATATGAGAAAGACACGCTCTAGATGACAAGCAATGCTCAACCTGCCTGCAACAGGACGCAGGAGCGTAGACCCGGCCTATGCCTTGCCTTCGATGGAGTTCAGCAGGTGCAGCAGTTCCCGTGTCGAGGGGCCGACACCGCCGGTCGGCTTCTTGCTGCTGGGTCCACCATCGTTGTCAGGTTGGTCTTGATGTGCCTTTGTGTCCTTGTGTTGCCCGGTCATTGCGCTGTCCTGCTTATGTGTAATGTCGATTCCACTCACGAAAGCCCTTCGCTGCACCCGAGTTAACGTTAGACTTTAGTCTAATACGAGTCAATCGGTGCCGCATGGAAAGCTCGACGATGTGGTGCATTTGCCACGTGACAGGTGGTGATCAGCGCCGATCGAGGGCGACCCAGGTCAATGTTCCCGCAAGGGCAAAAAGCCTGAGACCGATAGCGAGGGTCTGTAGCTAGTTTGTGATCCGTAGAGGCTACATGTGGGTCAACGAGGGATGAAACAAAGACGCTGTCTATTACCCCAGTTCGAATGTGGTGACTCCGAATATGCGTTCAGTCGGCAGATCTGGTGCGCGTCCCTTGTACATGCGGGCCGTTTCAAAAACCGGCACCAGTCCGGTAGCCTCGGCCCGATGTATCGCTGCCTTGTTGTCTTCTGGTGCATCGAGCGAAATCTCCGAGCCTACCGGTACGGCGCCGCAAAGGGCTGCGAAAAGCGCCTCGGCGATCGTTTCGGAGTTGGCAAACAGGGGGCCGATCTTATAGCCCGCATAACATTCGCGAATGGTGCCAAAACCGGCGACGTCGCCATGGCGTATGGCATACACGCTTTTGCGGCGAGTTGAGGCGCTTGCCGGAAAGGCCCACTCGCAAATAAAGCGCCGCCGTTCACACGGAAAATGGCGCGCATCATGAGCGACAATCCATTTCAGGTCGCCCTGTCCGACGGGCCGGATATTGATGCAAGAACACAGCTCGCCGATAAGGTTTGGCTTGCCTGTGAAGCGGATGTAGCGCCCGGCCAGAACGAAGCCAGACTTGCGATAATTGTCCTGCTGCGCGATCACACCGTCAAGCCCGACTGCTCGACCATCCAGATGGGCCAGGCCGGCATTCCAGGTAGTCAGGCCGATGCCGCTGCCACGCAAATCGGGATGAACGATATAAAATCCGAGAAAGCCGAAGGCTGTGCCATAGCGTACAACGGCAATGGAACTGACTGGCTCACCCTCCAACCAGCCCATCAGAAAGCCTGGCGGATCAGCCGGATAAAAAGCTTTGAGATCATCTATGCCAGGGTTCCAGCCTTCAGCCGCCGCCCATTTTATGGCCTCGGCGAATTCCGCCTGCGTTGCGGGACGGACAGCGACTTGGATCATGTTGACTGACCAATACTCCGATCACGCAAGTTTGGCGCGAGGAGGTCAACGGAAAAGTCTTCCGACTTAATTGGCATCGGCCCGCGATAGTCAACTTGCCACTCACTTCCGGTCATTGGTTCGGGTACCACGGGTGGAGCGACCTTGAAATAAGATTCCAAATTACGGCTCACCAACGCTGCTCCCATTTGGTTTGGTGTGGCCGGGGCTTAGCAATAATGCAATCTGAGTCGGCCAATATCTCGCATTGACACAAAGCCTCCCTCCGGCGCGGTCGCGAAATACGAAACCTATTGGGTGCAAGCCAGACATACCATGCATCGACTGCTGCTTCCAAGCATATGGCCGACTTGTCGATCCTTACTGGCATGAGGGGAATTTCGGCCCTCGTCGCACGTCAGGGTCCTTCGTGTTCCGCTAACCGACACGCGGCCTGCTCGGCGATCCCAACATATCTTGTATCGTTGTGGATCAGGACCAGTGAAAGGCAACCCTCAATCAGCAGCATGGTTTGTGTGGCCAGCTCTTGTCCGTGACAAGCGCCAAGACGGCTCAATTCCTCTGAAAGCCAACGCTCCAGGGCAACCTTGTGACGCTGTGCTGCCGCACGGGCCGGATGCCCAGGAAGATCGGCGAGCTCCATCGTCAAACGCGTGAACCCAGAACTCAGCCACTTCGGTGTCGAGGCCCAGGAGTCAAGTTCTTCGAATAGCCCGTGCAAGAAATCAGTCGGCGATTTCGCCGTTTTTTGCCCCAGGTCCTAAATTGCTCCAGCGCCTGGAAATGCTGTTGGTTGAGCATCTCAGACAGCAATGCATCCTTGCTTTCGAAGTGATAGTTCAGCGTTCGCTTGGTGACATTGCTGATTGCGCGATGGCATCCATGCTTACTCGGGCAAACCCGAGTCGATAGAACAGAGCGTAGGCGGCGGCTAGGATTAAGCTCCTTGTTTCGGCTGATGATCGCTTCATGCGTTATGTATACCGACTAGTGAATGTAACAAGGATCATGACACCGCTATTGTCCTGGGTCTATTCGGATTTGGGAGCGCAGGATAATGAACGAAGCAACTTTCCTCATCAAAGATGTCAGGGCCCGCATGGTTGACGTTCCGCTGGCGCGTCCAATTGTGACAGCTAGCGGGACGATACCGTCAGCACCCTTGTTGCTGATCGATCTTGAGACGTCCTGGGGCGTCACTGGGCGGTCCTACATATTCGGCTATACGCCCGTAACGCTGCGGCCGATGTTGGAACTGATCACAAATCTGGCCGAGTTGCTGCGGGGAAAAACTGTTTCTCCTGTGGAGCGAATGCGGGAGTTTGAAAACACGTTTCGGTTGCTTGGTCGGCAAGGCCTGCTCGGCATGGTCATATCGGGACTTGATATGGCGATATGGGACGCCCTGGCTTGCGCGTACGAGCTTTCGCTGGCACAGCTTCTTGGCGGCCAAGATATTCCAATACCCGCCTATGACAGCTACGGGATCATTGACCCGAAGAGGTATGGCCCTGAACTGGAGAGATCTTTGAAGCAAGGCTTCAGGGCAATCAAGATCAAGGTAGGCGGCGGCGACCTGAAAAATGACCGGGAAACTGTGGCGGCGGTGCGAGACATTGTTGGCCGCGATACGCGGCTAATGCTGGACTACAACCAGTCGCTCACCGTACCAGAGGCCGTTCGCCGGATAAACTGCCTTGCCGAGCATGACCTGCAGTGGGTGGAAGAACCTGTGCCGGCCGAAGATCTTATCGGCCATGCAGCGATCAGGAACGCCTGCACGGTACCGATTCAGACCGGTGAAAACTGGTGGTTTCCAGAAGATATTTCACGCGCCATCTCCGCGCGGTCCAGCGACTTTGCCATGCTGGACATAATGAAGATCGGCGGCGTGACCGGATGGCTCCGTGCTGCGGGGCAGGCCGAAGGGGCATCGATGCCTGTGTCGAGTCACATATTCGTTGAAGCAAGCGCGCATGTTCTTGCTGTGACGCCGACAGCTCATTTCCTGGAACATCTGGATAAGGCGCGGGCGATCCTCGGTGATCCGATCAAGGTGGAAGATGGCATGGTGCGCCCCCGCGGACCGGGATTGGGTATCAACTGGGACGAAAGCGCGATCGCCAGGTATTCACTATGAATTGCCCGGTCGCATGCCTCTATCTGGCAGCTTTCGCCAGGTTCCGTATGCCGTGCTCAGCTTGAAATGTCCTGGTAGCAAATGATCCGAATTCCAGTTTGTATTGGTAAAATTTGGTCCAAATTTGATTGCGAATTGGTAGGAATTGGCCCTACACAATTTGCAAATACCATCTAAGGTTGTACGGTTTGAGCGGAACGGGGATACTCGGCTTCTGGTCGGTCAATCAGCACGCAACCACAGGCCGTCCGCAATCATTGGGATGTGAAACGCCATAAGGGGTGAGGAATGATGGCAGCGGCGAATAATGCCGACTCGCGTTTTGAAGAATGGTTTCGGTTGTCGAACTCGGAGTACGATGATGGCACCATCAATCAGCTCATTCTTGTGATTCTGCGTGATTTGAATGCTGCCTTCCCGGAGCGCGTGAACCTGCTGGACTACAAGAAGGTGATGAAGCACATTGACGATTTCCGGCAATTTTGGGGCTGGCTTGATAGCCAGGATATGGTAAGCGGCCCGTTATCAAACTCTTCGCTCACCTTACAGGGAAGGCAGTCATTCCGAGCTGCCTTGGTTCGCGAACCTGATTTGGCTGCGGTCCTTTTGCACGCGGAAGACGGCTTGGAAGGCCATGAGGCAAACCAGATGATGCTAGCGGTCTTGCGCGAGCACTTCTTTGCTTACATCGAGCGCAAAGAAGAGCGCTAGTTAGATAAGATTGCTGGGCAGCTCGGGAGACGTGCTCCCGAAACAAATCCTACGTCTCACCAAGGTGAAAGGAGTGGCGTCGCGCGACTTACGCCATCAGGACTAATATCAAGGCCAGTAACACCGAGCATCAGCGATACTGGGTTTGCTTGTTGTCCTGCCCCCGTGGCGTTGCTTGCTCTGTTAGAGTGGTGGCAAGACTGGAACCACAAGCTGAATGCATAACGCAGTCCGATCAGACGGCATGCGGATAATCCGCAGCTTGAGGTTGCCGGGGGTTGGATCTGCCGGGCAAGCCCATGGTGCCAAATTCCGATAACGGGATTTCGGCAAATGTTGCGTTCAACATGAAACTGCGCATCAAGAGCAGATCGAACCAATTGCGACCGCGCCGGAGGCCATTGTCCTTGCCATAGGGTTGGAATACTTACTGAAATTCCATCAGAGAAAGTCCGAAAAGATTTTCAAAATTGATATCGCCTATAATATAATTTCTTGATGTATTTCAATTATGATTTTGCATTTAATGTCTTGGAGGGCGCAATTAACTTAATTTCTAAATTTTTATACGCACGACTGGGTAAATATTAATGTATATTCGCTATAGTCGCGTGCCATGAAGCTGCGATCGATCGTTATGAAGGCGGATAAGGTGCAGCTTTTAGGGGTTAGAAGATGTGCGGGAAAATGGCGCGACAAGCTCGTCACCTGTTGGGCAACAAACTGACGACGAGGTGAATGATTGCCTTGAGCAAATCGATGGCCATTGTAACGAGCTGCAACAGATTCGTGCAATTTTTGCTGAACAAGACTCTGGGTCCAATCAACCACCGTTTTTCAAAGGTGAGGAGATCAGGGAATTTCAGCACGCGCAACTTACCGGAACGCTAGCGCATGAGTTGCGTACCCCGTTGAGCTCAATCAGGGCGGCCGCTTATCTGATGCAAAGAAGAGCAACCGCCGCCGGGCTCAATCTGGCAACACCCTATCAGCGGCTTGAGGACAATTTGCAAAGGTGCAACAACGTCATCGTCAAGTTGCTCGACAAGAGTTGGTCCAATCAGTTGCAGCCCCTCGAGCTGCCCTTTGATGATTGGCTCTCAAAGCTCGTCCGCGCGTTTGTTGCGCAGGCGCCACCATCGATCGAGGTCGAATGTGACTTCACATTTGGCGATCATCCGGCGATGTTCGATCCGGTGCGCTTGGAGGCCGCGTACACCAATATTCTCAGCAATGCAGTAAACGCGCTCACGGGAACAGATGGCAGCCTGGAGAATGTGTCGGTTTCCGATCCCAAGATAGTCATCCGGTCGAGCCAGACCGACAGGGGGATAGAAGTTACTTTGACCAACAATGGTCCCTGCATGCCGCAAGACAAGCTTGAGAGCATCATGCAACCTTGGGTCACGACCGAATTCTTTGGCTCAGCTTATGGGCTGTCCTACGTCAAATGCGTAATGGAGCAGCACCTTGGTGGGATGGAAGTCCAGAATATGGAGCCCCAAGGCGTGAAATTCACCACTTGGATAAGAGCTGATTTCTGAAGTTCCCGTCTTTGGCGCAATTGCCAGCTCGCAAATCGACGATTGTATTCGCGCTGCGTCTCCGGACAAAAAGAGTCAGAATTCATCTGCAGCATCCATAAGCCGAATGACTGATTGAGACACACAGCTGCCGTCCCGGTGGAGTGGAAAACACGTCAGCCTTGCCGCGGAAGCCGAATGTTCTGGGGCAAAACATTCGCTCTTGATTACGTTTCAAATGCGAAGGGCGGCTTTCAAAGGCTGGTGCCTGACCAAAACCGCAGACCTGGTTGTGGCCCAACCAGCGCCACACCACCGGTGACAGCCATGACTGCTCAGTTGGCCTCGCTCTGTTTCAGTATGGCAATAGTCTTTTCAACTCCCTTGAGCCGCTTTGCCTTATGGGCGATCAGCCGATCGTTCATCTGATGCGCCTCAGCCATTTGGTTGGTCGCAATCTTGAGTTCGCTTAAGGCCTCAGTGTCGTCCGCTGTCGCGTCGGCCTTCCGGGCAATCTCAAACTGCTTTCTTTCCAGAGTCAGTTGCCTTTTGTAGAGCAGGGCCAATTCGCGTTTGATGTGTTTTCGTTCCGCTATCAGCGCGCGCGCATCTCTCCACACATTGATTCTTCCTTCCTGTGTGCAGTCCAAGACCCATTATGCCGAACCGGAGATTGACAGACAATCGCGGGTGTCCACTCTCTCACCTTCCAGGCGTATGGATGTGTGAACTGTCCGACGCTCAACTGCGCACAAATGAGTATTTCAGACCCCTTGTCGGTCAACCCGTTGCGCTGTCACAGAACCGGCTCGCCGATGGCACACATGAGCGTCTGCAATGAATCTGTCGAAGGGCAGGGAAAGTGTGAGAAACCTCACAGCATCAACTCACCAACAGCTATATGATGCAAGATCGCGGGGCTCCCGGTATGGGAGTGAGGCCGTCGCCATGATGTACGACGACAAACATGAACCTGAAATCGGCTTTGCAGCAGAGTTCGTCTTTACCTGGATCTTCACTATTGGTTTGATTGCTGTCGTGCTTTTTGTCCTCAGTATGATCGATTGAAACCGGTCAGCGAAAGCTTCAGGTCAAGATTGCAAGCACCACAGCCTGGCCGCACGACTGGCAGCGACCGTTCAGTTGCGATAGTGTGTCTATGCTAAGGCACAGCTAGCAACAGTTCTCGCAGGATGGGCGAATGTACAATCGCAAGGCAACAGGGCCGTCTAGTTTGAGCAGCTATTCGACCTCACAAAGCTATCCACCTTCGCAGCCTTCATTTCAATCAGGCTACAGTTCAATGCCTCCGACCAACGAAATCCGCGGTGCTGACCTTATCGCTGAATACCTGGTCAAGGAGAAAGTTCCCTATATTCTTGGCTATGCCGGACACGGTGCAATTGGTCTACTTGATGGCATTCACCGGCATACGGACAAGATTCGTCATATTTCGCCGCGCGTTGAGCAGGCTGCCGGTTTCATGGCGGATGTCTACTTCAGACTGACGGGACAGCCGTTGGCCGTCTATGCCTCGACCGGACCGGGCCCGATGAATTTGATGATTTCAGTCGCCAATGCGTTCTACGACGGTTCGGCGTACTTTGTGATCACTGGCCAGGTGCCGACGACCCAGTTCGACAGCGGAGCGCTGCAGGATGACTATCGCTACAACGGAGACGTTTCCAGCATCTTCACACCAATTGTCAAAAAATCGTGGCGCATCCGCAAGATTGAGGATCTGTGCAAGGCTTTGCCGGATGCTTTCTCACTCATGCGCACGGGCCGTCCAGGACCGGTGCACTTTGACATGCCGTATGATCTTTATATCAAGACGGCGCCGGTCAGCGTGCCCGAGCCTCAAAGCGACCGCACGCCGCTCAACTGGCGTACAACTGTGGCTGATGAGACGGTCGAACGCGCGCTCGAGCTGATCACCAGCGCTCAGCGGCCGCTCATCCTGGCGGGTGGTGGCATCCGGGTGGCCGGTGCATTTGATGAGCTCAAAACGCTCGCCGAACAACTCGATGTACCGGTTTATACATCCTTCATGGGCAAAGGTGCATTGCCTTGCGACCATCGGCTCAATCTGGGTGTTGCCGGCGTGTGGGGCGAGTATCCGGCAACCGAGGCCGCACGCAACGCTGACGTTATTCTCGCCATCGGTGCACGCTTCAACGATCTGCATACCGGTTCCTGGATCCCGGGCTATGTCTACAATATCCCACCGACCAAGCTAATCCATGTCGACATCGACGCCGAAGAGATTGGCCGCAATTATCCAGTCGAAATCGGTATCGTTGCGGATGCCAAGGCGTTTCTTGCACACATGCTGAAAATCGCCCGAGCCAAGGGCAGCCGCCTGGGCTTCGGGAATACCTGGCACCAGGAGATCGAAACCTGGCGAACGGATTGGCGCAATTTTGTCGAGCCGTTTGAACGTAGCAACGAAGTACCCATAGAACCGCGGCGCATGGTGGCTGACATGGTGAAGATATCACCGCCGGACACGATCATGGTGGACGACGTCGGAAATTGCCAAGCTTGGTCGGAACAGTACTGGAAGCCACGTGTCGCCGGAACGCACATGACGGCTGGCGGTTTTGCGGCGATGGGTTTCGGCATTTGCGGCGTACTCGGGGCCAAGCTCGCGCGGCCGGGTTCGCCTTGTGTCACCTTGTGCGGCGACGGTGGCTTCATGATGACCCCGCACGCCATTGCCACGGCAGTGGAGTACAACATCCCGGCGGTCTGGGTGGTGCAGAACAACTACGCCATCGGCACGATCCGCGACCTGCAACGGGTTTATCTCGACGGTCGTGAGATCGGCACCAGTTTCGTGAACGAGCGCACTGGACAATTGTGGAATCCGGATTTTGCCAAGATGACGGACGCCATGGGCGGGCGCGGCATTCGCATTGAGCATCCCGACCAGTTCGGTGATGCCTACCGTGAGGCGTTGCATTCCAATGTTCCCACCGTGCTTGACGTCATAATCAACCGTGACACGGCCGTGCCGGTGACCGGTACATGGCAAATGCCGCCTATCCCGGAAGTCCAGCCAACTTTCGGCCAGCGCAAATTACGATAGGTCGCGGCACGGCACCGAGGTGCCGAATCTTGCGAACGTAGATGTCCGGTTTGCCGCATTCTCGTCTGTGCACGGACCGTCAACCGACCTTTCACAAACATCGTCATTAGGCCCGCAGTTGACCCAATCCGAACGCCGACATGCGGAATGGCTTCAGCCGCTCTGGATGCATAGGCCGATGCCGCGATTGACAAGGTCCATCTTGGCCAGCCGATGCGTTCACGCTCTAGCTGACAATTTACATGGGTTCGCATTCAGTGCTCTTACGGCTCAACGAGGACCTTCAAGGCAATCTATCTGCATTGTCGGCAGGTCCAGCATTGACTGATTGGCACCGCCTACCTGAACAGGTTTGGCAACGTCATAGAAACAGCGGGCACATAAGTGACCACGACCAACGCGACCAGTAGCGCCACGTAGAACGGCCAGATCGATTTCAGCGTGTCCTCAATCCGGATCTTCGCTACCGCGCAGCCGACGAACAGTACCGAACCCACCGGTGGCGTCACTAATCCGATGCCCAGATTGATCATCAACACGATGCCGAACTGCACCGGATCCATGCCGAGCTTTTGCACGATCGGCAAGAAGATCGGCGTTGTGATGATGATCAATGGCGACATGTCCATGAAGGTGCCAAGAAACAACAGGATGACGTTGATTATGAGAAGGATGACAATCGGACTATCGGAAATATCC
>JAEKFU010000146.1 GCA_016522385.1 Pseudomonadota bacterium | reverse complement strand
CCGTCACCCATGAGACTTACGACGGGTCGCTCCGGCCTGGCCAGCTTCACACCAAGCCCACAGGCGAATGAGAATCCGACCAGGCCGAAATCCAACGGTGTGAACAGGCATGGCGGTTCACCGTAATTCAGCGCATCGGTCGCCTGGAGACAAAGCGTTCCCGCATCCATCGTGATTGCGGCATTTGCCGGCAAAGCATGGCGCAGTTCTTTGAACAAACCGGTCGGTTGGATGGGGTGGGCATCTGATGCGGCCTCTGCATCCCGCTTTTCGAGATAGGCTGCACGATCGCGCTTGAGCTGCGCAGTCCAGGCATCGACTTCGGCACGTCGGTCCAACTTGACAACGACTTCGCGCAACTGGGATGCCGCCGAGCGCGCATCGGCCCAGATCCCTATGACGACGGGAAAGTAACGGCCAATCGCCGTCGGCTCAAGTTCAACATGAATTATTGCGGCTTGCTGATTGATGTTGTCGTAGGAATAGAACGTGGAATTGAAACCCAGGCGGGTTCCCAAAGCCAAAATCACATCTGCTTCCCGCACCAGGCGGGTGGCGACTGGATTGCCACGCGGACCCATTTGGCCGGCATTCAGCGTGTGACCGAACGGAATGGCATCTCCATGCCCGGGAGCGGTGACGATCGGAGCATTGAGCGCTTCGGCCAGCTGCAGCGCTTCGGCGTGTCCGCCGGTGGTTTTGATGCCGCCGCCGACGACAATGACTGGCCGCAGCGCCGAACAAAGCAATTCAGCCGCTTCGCTGATGGCTTCAGCCGGAGCTGCAGGGACGGTTTGACTGCGATAGGACTGCGGTACCTGGAATTCATCAAACTCCGCGGTGGCCGACAGAATATCACGGGGCAGGTTGAGCTGAACTGGCCCGCGCCTTGGCGTCATGGCAACACGAAACGCCTCTCGAAACATCTCCGCAACACGATCGGTTTGCGTCACAGTCCAGGTCTTCTTGGTGATCGGCCGGAACAGCGCCTGCTGATCGACCTCTTGAAAGGCGTCGCGGTAAACATGGCCGGACGAGAGGGAACCCGCGATCGATACAACCGGTGAGAATGCGGCATTTGCTTGCGCAAGGCCGGTAGTCAGATTGGTTGCGCCGGGTCCATTCTGGCCGGCCAGGATGACGCCGGGTCGACCCGAAGCTCGCGCGTAGCCGTCCGCCATATGGGTGCCTGTTCGTTCGTCGCGTACACCGATAAAGCGGATGCTTGTCGCGTTGTAGAGTGCATCAAAAATCTCCATGGTCGCAGAGCCGATCAATCCGAATACATGGCTTACCTGTTCTGCCTTAAGGCTTTCGACAACGGCCTGCCCGCCAGACAATTTCTTCATTCTGGTTTTCCCTATCCGTAAGTTCTCACACGCTCAGCTAAGCGCTTGATCCAGAAAATGCAGCAGTGGCCTGGTGAATTTTGCGGGCTCCTCGACCAATCCCATGTGCTGGAGGCGCGGAATGATTTCCGTTTGCGCGCCGGCGATCTCGGCGGCTATGGCATGAGACATAGCTGGTGTACTTCCGCTGTCGTTTTCGCATGTCACGACCAGGGTGGGTTTGGTGATTGGAGGTTGCGGTCGAATGAGCTCAACGACACCTTTTGCCAAGACTTGACGGCATTGGGTGTAGCTCACGGGGTCATTGGCCAGAACCCATTGGCGGACCTGCTCAATAATATCGAGCTGAGTAGTACGGAATTCCGGCGTAAACCAACGCTCGATCGTTGCGTCCAGCGTCGCGCCAGGGCCACCTGCAGCCGTCTGGGCCGCGCGGTTCTCAACTAGTCTTTGTGCCTCTGGGCTGCGTTCATGCGGTGAATTGAGTATCGCCAGCGCGGTGACGCGATCTGCATGATCGAGAGCGAAGCGACGGTTGATCATACCCCCAAGCGAGAATCCGACAAGTGCACACTTGTCGATGGCATGCAAGTTCAGCAAATCATGCAATTGCGCTGAAAAAAGTGAAAGCGATGGTTTAGTGGGCGGGCGTGCACTGTCGCCATGGCCATAAAGATCATAATTCAGCACGCGATAACGAGCCGATAGTTCAGTTTCATGCCACTGCCAGACGTGCCGGTTCAACCCAAGCCCGTGGATGAGAACCAAGACGGGTGCATCGTGGGGTCCGCTCAGCTCGCAAACAGTTCCATTGTCGCTAGTTTCGGTCATGAAACTGGCCCCTCAGAATATCAGCTGTTGCCAACAGGTCGTTGTTATTACATCACATAGTGTTGAAGGGGTATGTTTTGTCTACAAACAGAAATCGGTTAAATAGACACCATGAACGAACCTTATGTCGAGTTTGATGTCGAGAAATCGCTGGCCACACTGTCACGCGAGCGCTTGCAGGAAATGCACTTTGCTGGCGAGGTGATCCAGGATTGTTACCGGTCCTTGAAGAAGGCCAGCCAAAATGTGGTCGGCCAGTGTCTTGCGCATCAAGGAAAGTTTTATGAGTTGGACCACTATCCCAAGGGGGATGTGTACGACCGCGAGTTTCACGCCCAGTACTACTATCACGCACACCGCAAGGAAAGCGGTGAACACGGCCATTTTCACACATTTCTGCGTGCCAAAGGCATGCCCGAGGGCGTGGCACCGACGCCCTATAAGGGTGATGCCAAGCGACCCATGGGCAATGATGCATTGGCGCATCTCGTCGCAATATCAATGAACGGGCCTGGTTTCCCGATCGGGCTTTTTACCACCAATCGGTGGGTCACGGATGAGACCTTCTATCCGGCTGCCGACACCATCGTGATGCTCGACCGGTTCCAGATCGATCACACCTATCCGTGCTTGGCGGTCAACCGCTGGATTACCGCCATGATCGACATGTTTCGCCCGCAAATCAAAGAATTGCTGATGGTGCGCGACAAGACGATACGCAATTGGGGAGCAACCCATCCGGGTGTTGACGTGTTTGAGGACCGAAATCTAGAAATCACGTCGATCATGAACATCGAAGTCGACAAGCAGATCGCTGCGATCGCTGCGGCGCTTGGCACAACTCGTAAGAGTGCATGACCAAAAGAGTTTGCGCGATCGCGATTGCCGCAGGTTGGCTGTTGGCCCAGCCGGCAGCAGTCGGAGCGGATAGCAACTTTACGCCGCCAAGCGTTGTTTCTATTCCTGAAGGTTCATTCATCGTCGGCTCGAGCGCAGCAGAACGCGAAGCGGCCTATCAACTAGACGAAAAGGCCTATGGCCACTCGGCGACTCGCAAACGCGGCTGGTATGACCGCGAAGGATCACCTAAGACGGTGAACCTGGGCGCGTTCCAAATCACACGAACTCTCATCACCAATGACCAGTATGCCGCATTCTTAAAGGCAACCGGGCATCGTCGACCCACGGTCTCGGCAAAGGAATGGCAGGGTTACGGGCTTATCCACCCGCATTCGAGGACGGCGCGTCATAGTTGGCGATCCAATGAGCCGCCACCATCACGCGGCAATCATCCGGTGGTGCTGGTGTCGTATGACGATGCGCAATCCTACGCACGCTGGTTGTCGGCGGTGACCGGAAAGACATGGAGACTGCCGAACGAGGCTGAATGGATCAAGGCGGCACGCGGCGTGGATGGCCGCTGGTTTCCGTGGGGAAATAATTTCGATGGCGGACTATTGAACAGTCATGATCGCGGCCCCTTCGATACCATGCCCGTCGGTTCATTCCAGAACGGTGCTAGTCCGTTCGGCCTGCTCGACGCGGCCGGTCAAGTATTCGAATGGACATCGACCAGGGCCGGCAGCAAGCGGCACATCGTCAAAGGTGGATCGTGGGATGACAAAGGGTGCGGTGTGTGCCGGCCGGCCGCCCGCCATAGCCGCCCCGATCACCTAAAACACATCCTGATCGGCTTCCGAATGGTGCGCGAATAGGCCGGTGCTATTTGTTCACATTAAAGTGACATGGCGTTGACAGTGAATTGACCACACACCCTGGAGCAGACGGCGTAGGCTCCGATCAATCAGATTCATTGGCATTTTTATCGCTAAGGTAACTCACTAGTCTGACGATACAACGGAGGGAAGTTCGAATGAAAACAATGAGAGACCAGTTGCTGTCCACTGCGGCTGCCGTACCGATGGCGTTGACCATGGCCGGCGGTCTGGCCGTGGTTGCAACCGTCGGCGGGTATGATGCACCGTCGGCTTACGCGGCTTGTAATCCATGCAACCCATGCAATCCATGCGGTGCAAGTAATCCATGCAACCCGTGCAATCCCTGCAACCCATGCAAGAGCAATAAGACCAACAAAACCAACAGCTCGCTGGACCAGGTGAACCCGACGGCTGAAATTAAGGTTGCGGCTTGCAATCCGTGCAACCCATGCAACCCATGCGGTGCAAGTAATCCATGCAACCCGTGCAATCCGTGCGCGACGAAAAAGAAGAAGAAAGATTCCAGCGAATGGCAGAGTGAGGAGAATCCGGTTGCATCGTTCAGGGTCGCACAATCGGCGTGCAACCCCTGCAATCCGTGCTCCGCTACCAAGGCCTGCAATCCTTGCAATCCGTGTGCAGCGGCCAAGGCTTGCAACCCTTGCAACCCTTGCAACCCATGCGCGGCGGCAAACGCGTGCAATCCCTGCAACCCGTGCGCGGCTAAAGCGTGCAATCCGTGCAATCCGTGCGCGGCCGGCGCGTGTAATCCCTGCAACCCGTGCGCAGCGGGCGGTAAGGGTGCCGGTGCGACGGACTGCTACGTACCCAGGCTTTGGAAAACGGCTGGCGCCTGCAATCCGTGCGCAGCCAGTGCCTGCAACCCGTGCAATCCGTGCGCAGCCAGTGCC
>JAEKFU010000144.1 GCA_016522385.1 Pseudomonadota bacterium | reverse complement strand
CCATTGGCGTGGAACACAAAGCCGCGTTGCTGCAACCGGTCATAAAACCCGGCGTTGTCGAGATTGTAGGCGGACTTCAGCGTGTCTGCCGACGCATACCGGTCAGGTACAATGTAGATCACGTCCGGCAGGCTTTTGGCGGCGTCATTCGGGGGATTGATATTGCGAACATAATTTGCAAAGTCCGGTGCCACATTTGGCGGTTCGGCCTGAAACAACAAGCCGAAAATCGGCACCGAGAACGGTGCCGCCATTATGAAGAACAGGGCTGTTCCGGCACGGGCGATCTGCAACGGATCCAGATCCCGGGTCAAGTAGATGACGAGTGCAATCAACGTGGCTAACAACCCGGTCGCGACCCAGTGTCCAGGCAGTGGACCGTCGAAAAGCTCGGCGACCGAGCCGTAAGAGAACAGCAGGAAGACGAAAAACGGCACAAGCGCAAACAGGCGTCTAGACATGAAGTAGGCAATTGCGGCAGCGGCAAGTGTTAAGGCCGTTATCACGCCGAACGGCCGGACAAGGTTGCCGATAAGTATGAGATCGAGATTGCTCCAGCTGAGCCGGGTAAGTAGTCCTGCGGCCGACAGAGCAGAAGCGGCAATCGTGAACGCGACCAGTTGCAGGGTTCGAGACAATGCCGGCATCCTAAACGGTCGTGAACTCGATCAGTACCCGGTTTGAATTCGAGACTTTTTCGGTCGTAACGACTCTTGCACGTTTGCGGAGTGCAGCCGTGAAATTTGCTGCCGTATAGTCGGCAAAAATATCGTCGCGAAGCGCCAGAAGCTGTTGAACCGTGGGATCCTCCTTGGGCACAAACTCAATGATCCCCCGCGGTGCCAGCTCGACCATCCAATCGATGATCTTGTCGAACGGAATATTCCTGGCGATGGCCAGGTGGTGTTCGAAGGCTAGTGCAAACAACGCATCGATGGACTTGCAGCGGTCGGTGAATGACGTTCTTTCCTGGCTGTGCCAGCCCATTCCCGGACTGGGGTTGGTGGCATCTTGGTAGAGCATCAAGATATTGTTGCCAGCACTGGCGTGCTCGGCAAAGCCGGCCTCTAGGGCGCCATGATCGGCATCAATGCCGATAGCGTAGTCGACGCCGGCCTCTAATGCGGTTTTCGAGAACGCGCCGGTGTTGCAGCCCAGATCCAGTGTCTGCCGAGGCTTGTACTTCTCGACAAATCGGGCGATGAAGGCATGTTTTGCCGCAGTTTCGGTCTCTTCATAGGTGTTCTGGCGGGCATAGTTCCGCCAAACGGTGTTGTCGATGCCTTGCGGCGCAAGCGATGCAATCCAGGTGCGCAACTGCTGCAGCAACGCATTGTACCGGGACTTCGGCAACCCGCGCGAACGGGCCGACACGGCTGCTTCCGTGGCTTTGGAACTATCGGCCGACTGCAGTTTGGCTGGCATCGTGACATGGCTGAGCGTGCGCAGGGACAGCTTGTCGCGCAGGCTCAGTGCTTGCGACAGCTGACCTGCAGGAATTCCCTCCATGGAGCCGCGCAACCAGCTGTTGAACGGGATACCAAGACGGGCATAAAGCAGTAGCGGATTGAGAAACTGCTCGCAAAATTGTCTGTGGGCGAGCCAGTGCTCGTCCTGCCTATAGCGGCGAAACGAAAGCGTATCGATGAAGACCGGCTTAGTGCCTTGAAACTGGATGTTATAGGCGGTCGCATCCGAGAGCACGATGTCGTGCTCAAGCAATTCAATTTGCAATTCCAGATGCAGCAATGCCGCCGCCTTTAGTGCTGAAAACGTCCATTCATACGGGTAGGAGACGAAGTCAATCCGTGGATGCTCGACAACCAGAGCATCATTGGGTGCTTGAACACCGAGTACTTTCGAATCGACCGGTGTGCTGGCGACCACCATGCCGGATTCAACAAGTGGCGCAAGCGCGCCGCTGTCGCGGACGTATTCATAATCCGCCAAGCCGGGCGGCAGTATCGTGCGGTAGATTTTGTTGTCGACCTGGTATACGTGCCCTGCCGGATCGCGATAGGACGCTGGATCAACCGGCATCGTTGGTCTGATCTCCGGCCGAATTGCCGGGCGCAGGCTTGGCACGGCCCGGGAAGATCTTGTAGTAAAAACCCATGATGTGGCTACGGAAGAACAGGCCGGCTGCCGCGATGCCGCCAATGATGGACTGGAGGATTATGCTTGCAGTGCCTGGATCAATATAGGCATAGGCGGGCACCGTGAACACGGGAACGGCAAACACGCTGGCTACTATCACAGCCATCTTGCAAGACACTGGGCGCTCGGACACGTTGTGACCCTTTCCTGATGAAAACCGGGCATGCGCTCGGAACGGCAAGCTAGCGCAGAAAAATTTATAAATAATCAACCGGTGCCTCCAAAACGATCGAAATTTGATACCGCGGCCGATGCTGGATCGTCAATATTGCTTGCTGGGTCAGCTCCAGATTACGCGTTTTGCGCTGAAATATTGACCTTGCTGGATGTGTTGCGTTTGGGTCACGCAACCCCAAAAATTGCACGATCTCGCCGTTTTTGTCTTGCTTTGACGTCTGCCAATTACGTTTATTGGAGCAGAAGCGATTCAACGCTTGTGGTGTGTCGGTGTTGGTGGACGTCCGAGGGGGACGTATGAAGCGTATCAGTAAAGCCACGATTCTGGCTGTGACCGCGGCTATTGGATGCTCGGCAATGTCGGTTTCGCAGGCAATCGCGGACGGGTTTACCGTTCGGGAACAATCAACAGAATTTCGAGGGGTGTCGTTTGCCGGTGCCACAACAGTGGGAGGTCTGGGGTAGATGTTTTTCAATCCAGCCACGAT
>JAEKFU010000113.1 GCA_016522385.1 Pseudomonadota bacterium | reverse complement strand
GGCTTTGATTGTATCGCCCATCGCCCGGATATTGGCGAGAAGATTGGCGTGCGTAAGCATCACGCCCTTGGGGTCGCCGGTGCTGCCGGATGTGTATTGCAACATGGCCAGATGGTGAGCTTCACAAGGCAACGAAAACAAGGTGCTGCTCTGGTCTCTCAGGTCCTGAACCGTCGAAACGCCGCGTAGCGTTTCAATCTGACCACCAAGCAGGGTTGCCAGCACTTTGCCCTCGCTCGGGACAATCAGAAGCGCGGCCTGAGAATTTCGCAAGATTCCGGCTTGGCGTCTGAGATGCTCTTCCAGCTGCGACAGACGAGCTGGCGGGTACATGGGCACCGGGATAGCACCGGCAAGCAACGTGCCAAAGAAGACCTCGAAAAACTCCCGACCGGTCGGCAGCATGATGCCGACAAACTCCCCGGGCTCCAATCCCCACGACCGCATGGCCGCCGCCAGCCTGCCGGCCGCTTCAGCCAATTCGCCGTAGGTGATGGTCTCGGTCTCACTATATCCGTCAGACAACAGAATATGTGGGCGATCAGGGTTGTGGCTGACATGCCACTCCAGGACATCGCTCAGTGTGTTTTCTGTTTCTGGAACGGTATCGACGGCGGCTTGCGGCAGCCGTTTCGTCTGTTGCGCAATCAAACTGCTCGTAGTTCCGGCGGAATTGACGATTTCGTTCACCAAATCCGAAGGCGTTTCAAGTCGGCTGAACATTTCGTCCGGCAGACGAAGCTTGAATTCCTTTTCGGTGCGCAGCAAGAGTTCCGACAAACCCAGGCTGTCAAAGCCTAGATCGCGTTGCAGCGAAGACTTCACCGTTGCGTGAATCTTCCGGCGTGGATTGAGTTCATGCGCCAAAGTCTCAACGAGGCCCAGCACACGCTGCTCTAGCCTCGATCGCTCTTCCTGATCAAACTCGCCGGACCGTTCGTCTTTCTTCATCACACCAGGTTGCCCGTCGGTGCGGGCGGTGAAGGTATCATCACTTCAACTCAATTTATCACAGTTTCAATCAACGTGGGCTTTGAGACAGGTCAAATGGCTGGCGGCGACAATTGCTGGCGGTATTGTCTACGCGAAATAACCTATTCGTGTCCCGAAAAGAGATGTTCGATTTGCTGTTTGTGCTTGGACGAAACGGGCTCCCTCTTGATTTTCGGCGTTTTCGACAAGAAGCAATCGCGGGATGGCGTCTGCAAGCCGGTTGATCCAGCTGTGCGGTCCATCAGTCACATGTAGCGAGACGGCGACTAGCCCCAAAGACAGGGCAGCCACATCGAAACAGACCCTAGGGTCTGTTGAGCATCAGGGCCGCGTCCTTTCAGGATTTGACAGGATTGGCCCATCTTCAGGGGTGTTCGTCGTCGAATATGCCAGCATGTCCTTCCTCCTCACGCCCCTAAATTTGAACCAATCCTGTCAAACCAGCGCCACAACCCTGATAATCAACAGACCCTAGTCCGGATGCCACGAAACTACTGCGCTATCGACCGACCAAATGTGCCAAGTCTTGCCAGCTGTGGCTGCGCCCGCTCTTGGCTGCCGGTACGTACTGCCGGTAGGCGATAGCTTCCGGCGTGCGCCGGACACGCTCATCAAAAGATTTCAGGAATTGTGGTGACGTCGTTGTCACCGATATTGTCGACGATTTGTGGAATCCTTGATGTATCTTTCCCGGCGTATGAGCGACCCAAAATATTACCGGTTCATTCAAAGTTGCTCGTTGAGATATCAACAGATGATCAATAATCCAATGTGCGAAATGAACAATCGAGCCAGATCAATCCGGCTACCCGTAGGCGTTGCTATGAATTTTATCAGTTGATTGTTTGGGCACTGGGGGACTGCCTTGGCGGATCGATCCTATTGAGAATGAAATATGGTGGGTATCCGATTTTGAGACTTGTTTGCACGCTGGCGCTCTTTTTGTTCTGCTCAAATGCCGAAGCGGCGGCGCGATGCAGCCGGGGTTTTACCGAGGTCTATCAAGATGCCGCACCCTTGGTGGTCCGCATCCAATCGATCAGAATTGATCCCTTCCGTATCGTGAACCGTGTTCAGCGCAACGTTGGTGCCGGCGTCCTCATCCAAGGCACGCGTGTAGTGACCAATGCCCACACCGTTTGGAACGCGAATGTGATCACGGTCGCTTTCAACAAACAGCAGCGCAATGCGCGGGTTGTCGGGACTGATCCAATTTCCGACATCGCAGTGCTGGAAATCGACAGTGCCAT
Organism: Pseudomonadota bacterium; assembly: GCA_016522385.1. Lineage (GTDB taxonomy): Bacteria > Pseudomonadota > Alphaproteobacteria > Rhizobiales > Aestuariivirgaceae > JABDJG01. Next base: position 2,203 of record JAEKFU010000113.1, on the reverse strand, counting down.
CGAGGGAACAGCGCCAGTACATTGGGGAGATTCTGATCAGCTGCAGGTTGGGCAGGATGTGATTGCCATCGGACATCCGGTTGCGCTCACAGCATCGGCAACGCGCGGTATCATTTCCGGCAAATCCCGCATCCTCCCGATATCACCGATGAGCTGGGTGACGCCACTCATTCAGACCGATGCGGCTACGTTGCCCGGCAGTTCCGGCGGGCCACTGGTCGACCGATGTAGTGAGGTTGTGGGCATCAACTCCCTTATCATTCGGGGGCGCAGCGGCATAAACTTTGCCATTCCCAGCAACATCGTTCAGAAGATCTCAGACGAATTGCTCAAGAACAAGCGGATCATCAGGCCATGGCACGGCATTCACGGCCGGATAATCGACGCCACATTACGACCAATACTCGAGGTCGCCTATGGCATGTCAATCCCATCCGGATTCCTCGTCGAGACACTCGAACCGGGAAGCCCGGCCGAACGGGCCGGCCTGAATGGCGGTATTGTTCCGGTGAATGTCGACGTGGAAGAGTATCTCATCGGTGGCGACATCATCACGAAAGTCAATGAAACCGAGTTGGACTCGATGGAGACGGTGGTGACTATTGCACAGGAGTTGAAAATCGGGGATCAGTTGACAATCCAGTTCATGAGGCGCGGGCAACACCACAATCTTCAAGTTAAGCTGATCGAAAGGCCGATACTGCAGGGCGATGTTCGACGTTTCTCGAATTAGCGTCTGATGTTCGGTTTTCTCAAAACTTGGCTACCACCGTTCAACCGTAGGATTTTCTGACCTTCACCTGGAAATGTTTCGTGTGCTCCAATGATCAAGTAGCCTCCGGGTCGCAACGCCGCATCAAGGTTCGATGACACCAGGGCCTGCGTTGCCTTGTCAAAGTAAGTGAACGCCGTATTTCGGCACAAAATGATGTCAAATGCCCCGTCGGGAACAGTCTCGCGCAAATCGACCAATTGCAGGTCCACGCAATCCTGAAACTCAACACGCAGGCAATAAGTATCGTCAGTCCGTTGAAAGCCGCGCGCAAGCAGATCCGCTGGCAAGTCTTTGAACGCGCCGGGTGAATAACAGGCTGTTCGCGCTCTGCCAAGCATCTCCTCATCGACATCCACGGCAAGAATGTTGATCGCGCAATCGGGATAGTCCTTTGCGAGTCGCAAGTGCCAGATCAAGCTGACCGAATACGGTTCTTCCCCTGAGGCGCAGCCGGCCGAAAGTATCTTGATGAGCCTGTGATCTCTTTGACAGGCATGCACGGCACAGTTTGGCAATATCTTGCTCGCCAAGAAATCATAGGTCTGCTTGTCACGATAGAATCTCGAAATTGGGATCCGACAGATGGTGTCGAGCATGCTCCACTCAGCCGGATCAGCCTCAAGCATCCGGCGATAGGCAGCCAAATTCTCTAAACCGAGATCGCGAATTCTTCGGTTCAGGCGCTTGCGTACGGTACGCCGGACTTTGCGGAAACCTGGCCAGCGAAGCCGTAGTTTTGGCAAACACCATTGCAAGAATTCGCAAAGCTCTCGATCCGACATCATAGGCCGGGTCTGTTTGACCTGAGTCAACGCTTTCACCCTTCAAAAGTGCGAAGTGTAGCATTATGGCAGACCAAAAGTCGGTCGCGATTCATCCGGTTCTACCAAGTTGGGACCACTTTGATCATGACGCCGATATAGGTGTGCATGGTGTGGGCGCAACGATGGCCGACGCGTTCGAGCAGGCGGCGCTTGCGATGACTGCTATTGTCACTGACGCATCGGTTGAGCCGCACTGTGCAGTAAGGATCGCGTGCTGTGCGCCCGATCGGGAAGTGCTTTTCGTTGACTGGCTGAATGCTGTGGTCTTCGAGATGGCGACGCGACAAATGCTTTTCTCACGATTTGCGGTCAAGCTGAAAAACAATGGCGATTGGAATCTACAGGCGCAGGCCTGGGGTGAGACAGTTGATCGTCTGCGACATGCCCCGACCGTCGAAGTCAAAGGCGCGACTTTCACTGAACTGTACGTGCAGCAGGACGCCAGTGGGATTTGGCATGCGCAATGTGTTTTGGACGTTTGAACGATGGATCTAGCCCTATTCATCCGGGACAGTGACACTCAGTGGCGCATAGAGCCGCAAGGCAATATGCGAGTCCCTGCAATCCTGTATGCAGATGCCCAACTTGTCGCTGAGATGGACGA
>JAEKFU010000058.1 GCA_016522385.1 Pseudomonadota bacterium | reverse complement strand
GGCTGAAACCGGTCAAAGCCCAGCCAATATGTTGCAATCGCCTGCGGCCGAACAACCGCAAAAGAACGCCAAAGAGCATCAAGGGCAGAACGATCTGACCAAATTGCAGCTTGAACCCCAGAATTGCGACAAGCCATCCGGTTATCGTAGTGCCAATATTGGCGCCGAAGACAACGCCTAATCCCTGCGGAAATGTGAGCAGACCTGCACCAACGAAGCCAACCGCGGTGACCGTGGTGGCACTGGAAGATTGAATAACGGCCGTTGCAAGCGCCCCCGCTGCGGCACCTCTCGAAGGCGTCTTTGTAAACCGCACGAGCAGGCGACGTAAGGCTTGCCCCGCCAATTGCCGAAGCCCGTCCGTCAACAGTATCATGCCCAGCAGGAAAATGCCGACCCCGCCCATGGCGACCAGTACATTTGCTTGCAGAAAGTTGGGCATTTGTTTTTGCGACCCAGATTTGGTCCAAGTGCTACCGCTGCGTAACCTCCATGTCTCTACCGGGTCATGGGAATACAGTTAAAGATTGAGTCACTTGCGTGAACGATGCTTTGATTCCGGTCAATTGGCGCAGGGGAATTACCCGGCACCGTTGACTGAGTCAGCCCCTCCTGAATTTCTCAGTCTGCGGGAAGACCCTTCGAAATAGCTATCGTCTGCAATTGCGGTAAGATGCTGATCAATGCGCTCTGCTCGGTGCAGGTCATCGGTTGATGATCTGCTGGATGTTGTGATCTGATTACTACCAACGCTTACGGCACCAAACGGCCTTGGGTGCCAAGTCCGCGAAATGGCAAAACACGGGATTGCACTGCTTCGAACAACAGGTTATTGAAATATAACGATAATTCGGAGGGATAATGGTGAGAAGCGATTGAATTGAGTTCACTGCACCTGCTTTGGGGGAAGGTCGTCGTGAGTTCAAACCTCGCCACGCCAACCAATCGATGAGAGGGCTGGCGGAAGTGACGATCCTTTTCGCATTTTGACGTTTGAAGGGTCGGTTTTGCGACAATTGATTTACCATGGCCGGTTGCTGCTTCTGGCGGGTGTGTTGCTGGCGAGCGGACAGGCGGCGGCAGATGAAGCGGCCAATTGGCGAACAGCGATGGCGGTCGAAAACGTTCAGCTTGCACGGACGTCATGCGGCTATGAGGTGACGTTTCTGGCTCGCAATCTTATGACCCGCGATCGCGGGCTCAAGACGCGTCCGTTTGCCGAAGAACGGGATGTGGTGGCGAACCTTTGGCGTCAGACCTGGGCGTGCAAGCCAGGTTTTGCAGGCGAAAATTGCATTGCGGCGCGCTTGCAGCTGTGCCGGCGGGCTTATCTGGAGTACGGCCCTGAGGGCATCCTCGTGAAGGGGCTGCTCAAGGCGGTTGTGAAGAAATAGCTTGTAATTGGAGGTCGGCAATCAGGCCGCTGCCAGTCCCAGCATCTGCCGAGCTTCGGCTGTCGTAGCGACGGTGCGATCGTACTCGGCGCACAGGTTGGCGACGCGGGCGACGAGTTCGGCATTTGAGGCGGCGAGGCGAGACCTGTCCCAGCGGATATTGTCTTCCAGGCCAGTGCGGCAGTGGCCGCCACGCTCGAGCGACCAGTGGTTCAGGGTGATTTGATTCTTGGCAATGCCAGCGCCTGTCCAGGTGGCGTCCGGCGCGATACGCTTGAGCGTGTCGACGTAAAAATCGAAGACCCCGCGGTCGACCGGCATGGCGTTCTTGACTCCCATGACGAACTGGACATGCAACGGACCGTTGATCCGGCCGTCCTTTTGCATTTCGACCGCCTTGAACAGCATCGAGAGATCGAACACCTCGATCTCCGGCTTGATGCCGTGCGCACGCATTTCGCCGGCCAGCCAGTCGATCAGCTCAGGCGTGTTCTCATAGACCCGGGTCGGGAAATTGCACGAGCCGGTCGACAGCGATGCCATATCAGGCTTGAGCGACAGCATGCCGCCACGCTCGTGACCGGTGCCGGAGCGGCCGCCCGTCGAGAACTGGATGATCATTCCAGGGCAATGTCTGGTAAGCCCTTCATGGAGCCTGGCAAACTTTTCCGGGTCCGACGTGGTCGTCTGGTCGTCATTGCGGACATGGCAATGGGCGATGGTCGCGCCTGCCTCAAAGGCGGCTTGCGTCGATTCAACCTGTTCGGACACGGTGATCGGCACAGCCGGGTTGTTCTCCTTACGCGGCACCGAACCGGTGATGGCGACAGTGATGATGCAGGGTGTGCTCATGGGTCCTCACAGATCAAAGAATACGGTTTCATGCGCGCCCTGCATGTGAATGTCAAATCGGTAGGCACGGTCGCTATCGGCGGTGGCGATCAATGTGGCCCGGCGGTCTCGCGGCACGGCGGTAAGCACTGGGTCGGCGGCATGGGCGGCCGCGTCTTCAGGAAAATAGATACGCGTGAAAAGGTGGTTGAGCGTGCCGCGCATGAAGACGATCACGTTGATGTGGGGGGCATGCCCCTCGGCGATGATGCCCGGTTTGACGGTCTGGAAGACGAAACAGTTGTCGTCATGCACGCCGGTGCCGGCGCGCCCGAATCCGCTAAAGCCCGCATTGGCGCCTTTTCCCGCAAAGTTTCCGGTTGCATCCGCCTGCCAGATCTCGATCAGCGCATCGCTGACCGGTGTGCCCGCACCGTCAAGGACCTGGCCGAAGACCTGAATGCGATCGCCGACGGTTTCAGGGCCGGTCAGGTCTGGACCGGCGATACTGGTGAAAGGATAGCCATATTGCTCAGCGGTCAGGCCAAGGGCAAAGAACGGGCCAACGGTTTGCGAAGGTGTCTGACCGGCTGTCATCTCACCAATCTTTCATCGGCGTCTGGTTGGGGCCGCTCAGAACAATGTCGAAGACATAACCAAGGGCGAAGTCTGGTTGGGTGACATCGACTGAGAATTCTGCCACCAAACGCTGGCGGGCCGGCGCCGGAACGCCCAGATAGATGGGATCGAAATCGAGCAGTGGGTCGCCGGGGAAATACATCTGGGTGACCAGCCGCGATTCCATGTCGGGGCCGAACAAGGACAAGTGAATATGGTTCGGTCGCCAAGCATTGTCGTGATTGCCCCAGGGATACGCCCCCGGCTTGATGGTAAAGAACCGGTAACGGCCTTTGTCGTCGGTCAAACAGCGGCCGCCACCGAAAAAATTCGGATCAAGGGGCGCATTGTGCTGATCTGACTTATGGGCATAACGACCGGCGGCATTGGCCTGCCAAATTTCAATCAGCGTGTCGGTGATCGGCCGGCCATCCTGATCGCAGACCTGGCCGGTGACAATGATGCGCTCGCCCAGGGCATCGCCGTGTTTTG
>JAEKFU010000195.1 GCA_016522385.1 Pseudomonadota bacterium | reverse complement strand
GGTTGCTGGTCTCAGGCGGCAAATTGCGAAACGTCGGGTCCCAAATGGAAGCCGACAGGTCTTATTTCTGGCAGGGCTTTATAGTTCTTCTTTCCAACCCTAAGGTACTGTTGTTCTTTGGTGCATTCATCCCGCAGTTCATTGATCCCAACGGCGATGCATTCTGGCAGGCAGTGTCGTTGGGGGCGACCTTTATGGGGGTGGCGACATTGCTAGACAGCGGTTACGCGCTGGCTGCGGGCAGGGCCGGCCAGTTGTTGTCGCGAACCCGTATCCGGCTGGTTGAGCGGATCAGCGGCGTATGCATGATTTCCGGCGGTCTATGGCTTGCATTGGCGCGGCGTTAGACTGATAACGTAGCCCGGATCTTCTCCCAATTGAGTTTGTACATGACAAATACCGGTTTCTATCCTGGCAGTTTTGATCCCGTCACTTATGGCCATCTCGATATCATTGCCCGGGCAGCGCGTATCGTTGATCACCTTGTGCTGGGAGTTGGCATTCATCACGGCAAACGGTCATTGCTCGATGCTGGCGCGAGGATCACTGTACTGGAGACAGTGTGCAGCCCTATTTCCGCCTCAACCGGCATGAATATCACCGTCGCGACTTTTGACGACCTGGCTGTTGACGCGGCTCGTCGTTCCGGTGCCGGGATTGTCATTCGTGGGCTGCGCGATGCCAGCGATTTCGACTATGAGGTGCAAATGGGCCAGATGAATGCTGCCATGGCTCCCGATTTGGAAACGGTGTTTCTGGCGGCAGGCCCGGCCACACGAATGATTGCGTCATCCCTTGTGAAACAGATCGCACAAATGGGTGGAGACATATCTGCGTTTGTACCTACCGAGGCCAAGACAGCAATTGTCAAGGCTTTGAAAAAATAGAGCTTTTGAGCACACTCTAGGTAAGCTCATGGCGTTGAAGGAGAACATTAATGCCCGTATTTAGATCGGTGTTTCAGATCGTATTGGCAACCGCTGCGATCATCATCAGCTCGCAGTCTGCGCAGGCTCAAGGCCTCGACCCGGAGAATACGCTGCATTTGCAACTCAAGTGCGGCAAGGTGGTCATCAAGTTGAGGCCAGATGTTGCCCCCAAACATGTCACGCAGATCAAAGCATTAACGCGCCGAGGTTTTTACGACGGCATTATTTTTCACAGGGTTATCGAAGGCTTCATGGCACAGACCGGTGATCCGACGGGCACCGGTACAGGTGGATCAGATCTGCCGGACATTCCGGCGGAGTTCAACAATGTGGCGTTTCATCGCGGTGTGGTCGGGATGGCCCGCTCATCAAGCCCGAACAGTGCAAACTCTCAGTTCTTCATCATGTTCAAGGAAGGTCGTTTCCTTGACGGCAAATACACAGCCTGGGGTCAGGTTATTTCCGGTATGACCTGCGTTGACAAGATCAACAAGGGCGAACCACCAGCAAATCCGGATAAAATCATCAAAATGCAAGTCGCGGCGGACGCGCAATAATTCAACTGGAGGATGGATAATTGGCGGATCTTGAGAATACGATTTATCTTGACCTGGAAGCAGGCCGCGTTGTCATCGAACTGAGACCGGATGTGGCTCCCGGTCACGTAGGCCGGATCAAGGAACTGGCACGCGAGGGTTTTTATGACGGCACGCCGTTTCACCGGGTTATCGAAGGATTCATGGCTCAAGGCGGCGACCCGACCGGTACCGGCACCGGCGGTTCCAGCAAACCGAACCTGAAGGCCGAATTTTCCGAAGAGAAGCATTTGCGCGGTACGGCGTCCATGGCTCGCGCGATGGATCCAGACAGCGCCAATAGCCAATTCTTTATCTGCTTTGAAGAGGCTCCGTTCCTCAACCGGCAATACACCGTTTGGGGACAGGTCACAGAAGGCATGGAACATATTGACGCCCTGCCGCGCGGCGAACCGGTGCCGGAACCCGGTCGCATCGTCACGATGCGCGTTGCGGCCGATATGTAACGCCGAAGATAAGTTGCGCGTCGATCTCTTCGACTTCGACTTACCTGATGACCGGATTGCGTTGAGACCAGTTGAGCCACGCGACGCGGCACGGCTGCTGGTAGTGCAGTCAGGCGACACTAGTCGGTATACGGATAAAAAACTGGTTGAGCTGCCTATGCTGTTGAACCCGGGCGACTGTCTTGTGTTCAACGACACCAAGGTTGTCCCGGCAAGGCTTCATGGATTGCGGAGTCGACCTGGGGCTTCGGGCGCAAAAATCGAAGTTACCCTACACCAACGGTGCAATCCGGCCCGCTGGTGGGCATTTGCGCGCCCGGCAAAGCGGCTGAAACCGGGCGATCGGATTCGGTTCATTTATGCAGATCAAGGCCGTCATACAGGCGGATTTTCTGCCGAGATCGTGGAACGCGGAGACGCGGGTGAGTTTATTCTGTTCTTCGATCTCGCCGGCGCCGATCTGGATGCCGCGATCGCCGCACATGGCGAAATGCCCCTTCCGCCCTATATTGCAAGCAAGCGGCCGGTCGACGACAGGGACCAAAGTGACTACCAGACGGTCTTTGCGCGTCATGAGGGAGCCGTTGCAGCACCTACCGCCGGCTTGCACTTTACACCAGGCCTGATGAGCGCTCTTGCGGCCCGTGGGATCGCCAGCGAATTTACGACCCTGCATGTCGGCGGCGGCACGTTTCTGTCGGTCAAATCGGATGATACGAGCGATCATCACATGCACAGTGAATGGGGTGAGATTACACCGGCTGCTGCGGAGCGCTTGCATTCGGTGCGTATCAACGGTGGTCGGGTGATCGCCGTCGGAACCAGCTGCCTGCGTTTATTGGAGGCCAGTGCTGTCGATACGGGCAAGATTTCGGCGTTTAGCGGGACAACGGATATATTTATTACACCAGGCTATGAATTCCGTGCTGTCGACGGTCTCGTGACCAATTTCCACTTGCCACGCTCGACATTGTTCATGCTGGTCAGCGCGTTCTGTGGTTTGGAGACAATGCAGGCGGCCTATGTGCATGCGATAAGGGAAAATTACCGTTTCTATTCCTACGGCGATGTCAGCTTGCTATGGCCTGCCTCACGATGAGTGCAACGAAGCTCTTTAAGTTCAGCCTTTTGAAGACTGACGGCAAGGCCCGGCTTGGTCGCATTGACACGCCGCGTGGCGACATCCGTACCCCCGCCTTCATGCCGGTTGGCACCGCAGGCTCGATAAAGGCGCTTTATCCCGAACAGGTGCGTGATGCCGGTGTTGATGTCATTCTCGGCAACACTTACCACCTTATGCTCCGGCCCGGTGCCGAGCGTGTGCATCGACTAGGCGGTTTACACAGATTTATGGGCTGGGAGCGACCGATCCTGACAGACTCTGGCGGCTTCCAGGTGATGTCGCTGGCAAGATTGCGCAAGCTCGACGAGACCGGTGTAACGTTTCAATCCCACATTGATGGATCCCGGCACGAATTGACGCCTGAGAGGTCGATGGAAATTCAGCGGCTGCTCGGGTCGACCATTCACATGCAGCTCGATGAATGTGTTGCCTATCCACATACAGACGAAGAGGCTGAGCGCGCGATGTTGTTGTCGCTGCGTTGGGCAGAGCGATCCAAGCGAGCATTCGGTGTCCA
>JAEKFU010000755.1 GCA_016522385.1 Pseudomonadota bacterium | reverse complement strand
GTGCGAGACGTTTCATCTGCCGATCCTCAGTTTTGTCGATGAGCCCGGCTTCATGATCGGCTCGAAATCGGAGACCGAGGCAACGATCCGGCATGGTGCCAATGCGGTGCTAACGGCGGCGTTGAGCCGAGTGCCCTGGGCCTCGATCATGGTGAGGCGGTCGTTCGGCGTCGCACAGGCGGCACATTTCGGGCCTGATGCCTATGTGCTGGCCTGGCCGTCGGCCGAGACCGGCGCGCTGCCAGTCGAGGGTGGCGTCGCGGTGGCGTTTCATCGTGAGATCGCGCAGGCTGAAGACCCGGATGCTAAGCGTCGCGAGCTAGAAGAAATGCTGGCGGCCAAGCAATCACCGTTTCCGCGCGCCGAAGCATTTTCGGTGCATGAGTTGATCGACCCCCGCGAAACCCGGCCGAAGCTGTGCCGGTGGATCGAACGCATCCAGCCGTTACTGCCATCCTTGCTCGGGCCGACAGGGTTTTCTGTCAGACCTTGAGAAGAAGGGAAGCAGACGTGGCAACTGAAATCAAACTGGAGACCGGCGGATCGGTGTGGAAAGTCCTGGTGGAGACTGGCGAGGAAGTGAAAGCCGGCCAGATGCTGTTCATCCTGGAGGTGATGAAGATGGAAGTGCCCTATGAAGCCCCGGCTGCGGGAAAGGTAAGCGCAGTTTTCATCACCGAAGGCGATGTCGTCGAAGAAGACCAACTGGCGCTGACGCTAGATCAGGATTGATTCAATCTGAAACGATCATGCGCTTGAGTAGGCTGGCTCGCCTTAGAACCGCCGACGCACGACCAAGACAGGACTATTTAACGACTAACACCGGGCACTTCGCCATTGTTTCGACGCGGTGCGAGACGCCGCCGCGCAAGTATCCTTCAATATCTCCCATGCCTCGTGAGCCAAGCACAATCATATCGGCGTCACTGTTCTTGGCCCTGGCGACGATCGTGCGGGCAATCGGTCCCTCTTCGACTTCAATATCGACGTCGTTGACTCCGGCGGCGCGAATGTTGTCCACGGCCCCGGCCAACATATGCTTGGCGGCCCGTATGAAAATGTCGACATCGGTGTCGACGAGATGTTCGGCCTTGGCGAATTCACGAATGGAGTCTGGTATTACTTGCTGCCTGACGACGTGAAGCAGCACCAGCTTGGCGTTTAGCCCAGCGGCAATCTGCGCTCCGACGTCAATTGCCTTCATCGAATGTGGCGATCCATCGACCGCAATCAGAATCTTGGAAATCATGATGCTTTTTCCTCCCCTCAAATCGTGGCAATGCCGCATCGGATCACGCAAGGATAATAGTGACTGACATCAAAGTCGTTGGCAACCGCAGGTGGCATGGCCTAGATGTGAAAATTCAGTCAAGAATTGGAGACCGGCCACATCATGGGCGATGCGTCAACGCGTATATTGCTAAGCCAGCTGTTCGATGCCGGCGTCGCGGCGGCCGATCCGAAGTTGTGCGTGCCGCAGAATTTGCCGGTGCCGCCGGCCGGCCGCACGATCGTGATCGGTGCCGGCAAGGCGAGTGCGGCGATGGCAAAAGCGCTTGAGGATCATTGGGATGGTGATCTTGCCGGGCTTGTGCTCACACGCTACGGGCACGGCGTTCAATGCGACAGTATTGAGATTGTTGAAGCGGCGCATCCCGTGCCGGACGATGCCGGTCAGGCGGCGGCGGCGCGGATCGGCGAGATGGTTGACGGATTGAGTGCCGACGATCTTGTCGTGTGTCTGATTTCCGGTGGGGGCTCGGCTCTGTTGAGCGCGCCGGCAGGTAACCTGACACTTGCCGACAAACAGATCGTCAACCAGGAATTGCTGGCTTGCGGTGCGCCGATCTCGGAAATGAACTGTGTGCGCAAACATCTCTCCGCGCTGAAGGGTGGCCGACTGGCTGCGCGGGCGTATCCGGCACAGATTTGGTCATTGATTATCTCCGATGTGCCGGGGGATGATCCATCAATTGTCGCCTCCGGGCCAACGGTGCCCGATCCATCGACGCGGCACGACGCGCTGGGCATCGTGAGCAAGTACAAGCTAGATATCCCGCAGCGGATCATCCGGTATCTGGAATCCGATGCGGCTGAAACGCCCAAACCAGGCGATCATCGGTTTGAATCGGTAACGACGCGAATAATTGCAACGCCGGCGCAGTCGCTGGCCGCCGCCGTTGAAGTGGCTGAAAACGCCGGGCTCTCAGTGGTAGATCTGGGCGATCAAGTCGAAGGCGAAGCCCGTGAAGTGGCCGAGGAACACGCAGCACTGGCACTGGCGATTGCAAATGGCCATGGGCCGGTGAACGCTCCAGCGGCCATACTGTCGGGCGGCGAGACCACGGTCACATTGAAGGGAACCGGCCGCGGAGGGCGCAATGCCGAGTACACACTCGGTCTTGCGATTGCACTAGATGGCCATCCGGCCATTTCGGCGATTGCCGGTGACACCGATGGCATAGACGGCTCGGAAGACAATGCCGGCGCAGTTGTTTTACCGGACACACTGGCCCGTGCCGCCGCGGCCGGCGTCGATGCCGGAGCGCGGCTTGCAGACAATGATGCCTATGGATTTTTTGCGGCGATCGGCGATCTGGTGGTGACCGGGCCGACGCTGACGAATGTCAACGATCTGCGGGCGATAATTGTTGGAAAGTGATCGCCCGACAGAACCGCTTGGAGCGCCCGGCACTCTCTAACGATGTTTCTATCAGCGTTGTCGTCCCAGCAAATGTCGGGACCCCGGGGAGAGCTTACAAGGCGGTGCCTGGTGGCCCAGGGACGCCATTTGGGGTTTAGCCGCGTGTTTACACACAACAGAACGCGGCGGAAGTGCTTGAGCTGTGGGTCCCCGATTGAGATCTGTCTTGCTAGCCAACCTTGTTGCGCTTCAACCGTGAGCCCATCTTCCGGCTCTTGCCGGAATGACGAGGAAAAAAGATGCAGGATGGATCTTAGGGTCAGGACCCTAGAATATGCGCTCGAAAGCGCCACAAGTCTTTTGCGCAAGTCCATCCTGATCGACCTCGACATCCATGGAAGTCTCATTGACGAGATTTTCGACGCGATAGAGCGCACCATGCTCGATGCAGGTGTAACGCGCTCGGCTGCGAGTAGGTACGAGGGTGTCTAACGGGATGAACAGCACATCGGATTCGCTCGTCTCGCCGCTGGATGATGCGAGCCGGCGGATGGCCGGGGTGTGGGTAAACGGTGTGGCTGTGAATATAATATTTACACAATTCTCGAATATTCGAAGAACGCTTCCGTCACCATCACACCATCGGCCGGGATGCCTGGAGCGCGCGATGAACCATCGGCTGTCGGTGCGGTGGATCGAGATCGCTTTGATGTGCCAGCTTGTATCAAGAAAGAGCTGATACCAGGCGCCGTAGGATTTTCCGGCACGGTCAAATGAGACAACCGACGTCGCGGTGATGCGTCTGTCATGCACCTCCAGCGTCAAGTGCTCAACACCGTGCCCATCGCAATGGCGCCAGCGGACGGTGCGAGCAGACAATGGACGAAACGGGTCAGACACCGGATTAGCCGATAATGATGATATGCAGGCGGCGCGGGCCGTGCGCGCCCAATTCAATACGCTGCTCAATGTCGCCTGTGCGAGACGGACCGCTGATCATGTTGACGGTGCGCGGCAACGTGCGCTCACCGTATTCCTTGCGGAGAATTTGCCAGACGTCTTCATATGTACCGGTGATGTGTTTCGCACTGACAACAACAATATGGTTCTCCGGCAGAAAATTGAGCGTCGTCGGATTGTCGATACCTGATGTGAGCACCAGGGTACCGGTCTCGGCTATACCGGCGATGGCGCGACAAAGAGACACTTCGTCAGCCGGCTGTGCCGGACCCTTGTTCAATTCCAGCGTCGGCGACTTAGCACGCCACGGCAGGCCATTAAGCAAAACATCCTCACCGTAGCGGACCGACTGCGGCAGGTTTTGACTGCGCAGGTATTCGGTGATGGCCTCGGGCACATCCTCTTCGGTCTTGACGTCGGTGACGGTTGCCTGGACAGCCTCGGCCTGTTGGCGGAAAAGGGCAGTCTGGTCTTTGTGCGCGATACGGGCGCGCGCCGGGATGAGGTTGGGTGCGTGTTCGGTGATACGTTTTGTCACCGTCGCACGGCGAGCAGTATCATCGGCATCGACAGCCAAGGCGCGGCGCATGCGTTCCAGTATGGCCTGGCGTTTTGCCGGTTCAGTCATGTCGGCGCTTTGCCCATTGGGCCATGAAGGTGCTGCCCTGTGGTGCCGGGAAATCCCGGTGTTTGGTCCAGCCGCCGGCAAACCTCAATGTCTCAAGCTTGCCGTCTCTGCCGCTCCATAATTTGAGTAACCGCATTGCTACGCCGGTCGCCACGCGATAGAGCGCCGGCCGCTTGGCAAAAAAAGCCCACACAGACAGGCCCGACCGGATCATCGCCGGCGTCAAATGCCGCTCGAATTCGCGCTCGCGCCAATGCCGCATCATCTTCGGCAGCGGGATGCGCATTGGACAGACTTCCTCACAGCGCCCGCAAAAAGTTGAGGCATTGGGAAGATGGCCGGCTTCATCGACGCCAATCAGGCTCGGCGTCAGTACCGAGCCCATGGGCCCGGGATAAACCCAACCATAGGCGTGGCCGCCGACCGCCTGATAAACAGGACAGTGGTTGAGGCAGGCACCGCAGCGGATGCAGCGCAACATATCCTGAAACACGCCGCCAAGCATGTTGGTGCGGCCGTTGTCGAGTAGAATGACGTGGTATTCTTCCGGCCCGTCGGGATCGCCGTCGCGGCGAGGTCCGGTCGAATAAGTCGTATAGGCAGAAAACTCCTGGCCGGTGCCCGAGCGGGCGAGCAGGCGCAGTATCGTCGAGGCATCCTCAAGCGTCGGCACCAGTTTTTCGATGGTCGCCAAGACGACATGCACCTTCGGCAGCGACAGAGTGAGATCGCCGTTGCCCTCATTTGTGACGATGATCGAGGTGCCGGTTTCGGCGATCAGCAGATTGGCGCCGGTAACACCGACATCGGAATCGATGAACTTCTTGCGCAGAATTTGGCGCGCTTCGTTGACCAGCGCTGAGCTGTCATCAAGATTGCGGTCGGCCGGCAGATCGGTGTGAGTTGCACGGAAATCGGCCTCAATCTGATCCCTATTTAGGTGGACGGCGGGCGCGATGATGTGGCTTGGGGTCTCGTTGCGCAGCTGGATAATGTATTCGCCCAGATCGGTCTCTACCGGCTCGATCCCTGCTTCGTCGAGCGCCGCATTGAGGTGCACTTCCTCGCTGACCATAGACTTGCCCTTGGTGACCGAGCGGGCCGAATGCTTGCGGCAGATCTCAATCACCGCAGCATTTACGTCCTCGGGTGTCTCACACCAATGGACATGGCCGCCCGAGGCGGTGACCTGTGTTTCGTATTCCTCCAGATAGAGATCAAGGTGGCGGAGTGTGTGGTTCTTGATGTCGCGTGCCTGATCGCGCAAGGCATCGAACTCGGGGAGTTTTTCCCGCGCCTTGCGGCGCTTTTCAATGAAACCAGCGGGCACATTGGTGAGCGCGCGCTGGAGCTGCTCATTGTCGAGTGCCTCAACCACATTCCTCTTGAAATTGCGCGATGTCGGTTGTGGTTTCACCGATCCGACTCCGCTATGGCCGGGTCGGCGGTGTCACCGACCAGCACTTCGGCAATATGGCGCGCCTCAACGGATGATCCCCGGCGTTTCAGTTTGCCGGCCATGTTCATCAGACATCCGAGGTCGCCGGCGAGGACGACTTCAGCTCCCGATGCTTCTATGTTGGCCATCTTTTTGGTGACCATGTCGTCGGAAATGTCGGGGTACTTGACACAGAAGGTACCACCAAAACCGCAACAGATCTCGGCATCCTTCATCTCGGCGAGCTCGAGCCCCCTGACAGAGCCGAGAAGCCGGCGCGG
>JAEKFU010000752.1 GCA_016522385.1 Pseudomonadota bacterium | reverse complement strand
GATGACGAGACACTGACCGTTGATGGCAACAATCCGTTATGTGGCAGAAATGTTGTTTTCACACTTGAGGTGCTCACGGTTCGGGACGCCACTGACGAAGAGTTAGAAACAGGCGGGACCGAACATGCCGAGAGCGACATCGACGACGCTCTGAAGTTGCCAATTTGAGCCGCATAATCTGGCTTGTTCGTAGTGGACCATTGTGCCGATGCTCAACCCCGGCGACAACCCCGCCGAGGCGGTACCGGCCCCCACATGACCATCGGCAGACGGTTCTTGCTGCTACACTATTCGCCTGGTCTCGACCCGATCAACCAGGATTTCGCCAAGCTTGATAGGCCGCTCCGACGCGCCGACAAGCGCATTCCGGAACAAATTTGGAAATGGAACAGCGGCGCGCTTGACGATTTCAGGTCCCTGGAGCGCGTATTAGTTGGCAGACACGCAGGACTTTCTTTCAACTAGAGCGTGTCTTTCTCATATGGAACCATTTGAGAAAGACACGCTCTAAACCAAAACGCCTCGATCCATGCACTCCGGCTCAGTGCCACACCATGCCTACGGCCGTTTTGGCGTTTCATATTCCACTTCTTTTTGAAACGGCTCCCAAACCGTTTCATACCCAACAAAGCCCTTTTCCGTAGGCTTCATCTGACGTGTTTTAAAGAACCGTGCTTGACCTTCGGGGACTTTGGTTATGGGTTTTTGCTCGCTCATAGATCTCCTCGTATGACCATGCCAGTGCTCCAACTGCAAACGCTTGGTGCGAAAGCAAAACTGACCGAAACTTATTCGGTTCTACTGACTGAAACTATACAGGCTGGCGTTATCAGTGCAAAGACCTTCCAGCGCTCAGCCGCCCGTCCAATGTCTCATAATGGCACTCAATCATGGTTCAGCGCGGCGTCGGTTTTTCTGCTTTGCCTCCAAGTCCGGACGTGCCGGGACCCGTTCGTGCATGGGCACTTAAAGCGCACTTTGCCGTTCGCCTTCGCCAGGTTGATGTCGCATAAGGGGTCAGGAGCAGTCCTGACAGCCTTCTGAAATGATAGTCCGTTATCGGAGCCTAAGCAGAGCAAATTCGCTGTGAAGCGGACGTTGGTAGCGGGTTACGCCGATCTGATGCAAAGATGTGGCGCGCGCAGCAGCTCGGTGTTTTGGAAATTCGGGAATCATTCGAGCAGACTACTATTCGGGTGATATGGAATGTTCATGCAACCAAGGTTAGCCGATGAAAGCATCCGGGCAGTTGAGACTGTCATGTCCAAGCGGTTGCCATTGCCAAACACTTCGGGCGCGGCAGATTTGCCTCCTGAGTGCGTAAGACAGGCTTGAAAACCGGCCAGGTTTCCTGCGCCTGCCTGCCTGCTCAGCAGGCAAATCTGATCGCGCAGAATGGATGAGATTAATGAGTCCTGACCCTAGGTTCGGGCCCAAAGTACGATACCTTATTGGAGCTGAGCACAGACAATTGGGCCGACTTTCGCGGCATCATAGTGGCACGCAAGGTGAGACCAGATTTGAAACAAAAAATTACCTATACAAAACAAATAGTTAATAAGTTTTTTCTGGCGGAGAGAGAGGGATTCGAACCCTCGGAACGCTTGCGCGCTCAACGGTTTTCGAGACCGCCCCGTTCAACCACTCCGGCACCTCTCCGTATCGGGGCGCACCCGGCTCGGCCGGGCGGCAGTGTTCGCGTTCACATAGCGCGGCTCACTGCGATTGCCAAGAGTAAGATAGATTTTCAACAGACTCAGCAGCGGCCTAAACTATCCCAAACCAAACGCCTCCTGACGCGACTTGCTCCAGCTTTGTGTCATGCGGTCAGCGATCATTGCGATGAACGCCATGCCGAAGCCGGCGATTATGCCGACGCCGAAATCGCCGTCGCCGAGCCCGATATAGACCTGCTGGCCGAGTCCGTTTGTGCCTACCAGCGCGGCAATGACCAGCATGGCGAAGCCGTACATGATGGTCTGGTTGAGTCCCAGCATCATTACCGGCAGGGCCAAAGGCAGCTTGACCTGCCACAGCAACTGCCATGGTGTGCAACCCATGCAGGTCGCGGCTTCGATGACATCCTTGGGCAAATTGCGCAACCCGTGCTCGGCATAGCGGATCGCCGGCACGAAGGCATAGGCGATGATCGACAGCAGCGCAGCGAATTCGCCGATTTTGAAGATCATCACAAAGGGGATGAGAATGACAAACAGCGGCATCGTCTGCATCGTGTCGTTGATCGGCCTCAGAAACGCCGACACCGTGTCGTTATGCGCCGCCCAGATGCCTAGCGACGCGCCGATGGCAAACGATATCACCACGGCAATGCCGCAAAGATAAACTGACAGCATCGCCTGTGGCCATACGCCAACGACGAGCAGAAACCCGAGCCCGGCAAATGTGCCGATGGCCAAACGCTGGCCACCGAGCTGATAGGCAAGGTAGGTCGCCATTGCCAGCAATGCCGGCCATGGCAGGCGGGTCAGACCGAAGTAGAACAGAATGGCGAAAAATCCGATGGTCACCGCCGCCTGGGCACTCCAACGGTAGAGCGCCCAGCCTGTCAAAGCCAACCCGGCAGCACCATAGGTAAGCTTGAGCGGTGTAGTGAATTCAAAGCCCCAGGAGAACGGTGAAATCGTCTGCTCCAGACCGACCTTGGTCGGCAACATGAGATAAAAGAAGCTCAACGTCTTGAGCCCATTGATCGCCACCTGGAATGTCACGACAAACCATGTCAGCGCGGCGTTCATCGACTGAGCCGGATACAGTTCCCAGCGTTCCGGCCATTCATCAAGGAACGGGATCACCTGCGCAAGGATGTACAAACCGACCGCTAGCGCGCCGGCGATCAGCCATCGTTTGTAGCGCTCAGTGAACGTGAGTTCATGCGTCCATTCGCTGGCCTCGCGCGTCGCCAGCCCTGCGCTGACCCGATCCATCACCATGGCCATCAGTGCAATCACGATACCGGCCAGCAGGCTTTCGCCGAACCGCGCCTTGCGCACCTGCTGGATCACCTCCCAGCCAATATCCGCAGTGCCACCGATGATCGAGGCGATGATTACCATTGAGAACGCTGCCATGGTGGTCTGGTTAACGCCCAAGAGGATCTGCCGGCTCGCCGTAGGCACCTGTACCTGCCAGAACAGCTGGCCACTGGTGGCGCCTGACATCAGCCCGGATTCAATCACTTCGGCCGGTACCCGACGCAAGCCCAGCATTGTGTTGCGCACCATCGGCGGGAAGGCGAACAATACGCTGGCAATCAACCCGACCACCGGGCCAAAACCGAAT
>JAEKFU010000751.1 GCA_016522385.1 Pseudomonadota bacterium | reverse complement strand
CAGACGAAAAGCTATCAAAGCAAATGGAGTGAATTGACCGTCGCCTGCGAGGCTTGCCATGGGCCGGGCGAAGCCCACGTCAGCTGGGCCAGAGAACCCAAGACCTACACCCAGAAACAATGGCGTGGAGTCGACGACAAAGGCCTGTCGAGCATCTTTTCAAAGCAGGACGCTGAAAAGGAAATTCAGCTCTGCGCGACCTGCCATTCCAGACGGCGTGCCCTCGGTGCGGACAGCGCCGCGCCGGGTTCGGCATTTGCTGACAACTACCGTCTGGCGCTGTTACGTGGCGGGCTTTACCACGCCGACGGTCAGATCGATGACGAGGTCTATGTCTTTGGCTCGTTTCTGCAGAGCAAAATGTATGCGCGCGGCGTGCGCTGCAGCAATTGCCACGAGCCGCATAGCGGTGAACTGGTCGCAAACGACAACGCCCTATGCACTCAGTGCCACAGCCCGGCGGGCAATCCGCAATTCGCAACACTGAAAAAAGCGGCATATGACGATCCGGTGCACCACCGCCACCAAGTGAACTCTAAGGGTGCTCAGTGCGTCAACTGCCACATGCCGGCCAAGACCTATATGCGGGTTGATCCTCGCCGCGACCACAGCTTCCGGGTGCCCCGTCCTGATTTGTCGCAAAGCCTCGGGTCGCCCAATGCGTGCAGCAACTGTCATCAGGACAAGACATCTGAATGGGCCGCAACCCGGATCAGGGAATGGTTTCCGAACGGCCGGCAGGGAACGCCACATTTCGGTGAGATCCTTGATGCGGGCCGCCGCAATGCGGCGTCTGATGCGGCCAAGAACCTGGTGGAATTGGCGCTTGATAGTGGGCAACCCGCCATCGTGCGGGCAACGGCATTGAGCCTGCTTCGCCAAACGCCGGATACCAGCCGCATCATGCGCGCCATTCCATTGTTGAAGAACCAGTCCGATTTGGTGAGACTTGCCGGCCTTGGGCTTCTGGAGCGCGTGCCCGAAGGCCTGAGAGCCGGTCTTGCCGCGCCATTGCTCGTGGATCCCATGCGGGCCGTTCGCCTGGAAGCGGCGCGTGTCGTGCTCGCCATTCCGCCAAATCAACTACCCAAGTCACTCAGGGATGATGTCCGAAAGGCCATTGGCGAGTATCAGCGCTCATTGCTGGCGCAAACGGATTTTCCCGAAACTCAGATGCAGATTGCCGGTGTCGCCATGGTCTTGCGGAACTTCGTCGCCGCCCAGAAGGCGCTCGTGTCCGCCTTGGAGATGGATCCGCAACTGGCACAAGCCTGGTTCACCCTGGCGCGCATCCAGTCGGCCCTGGGCAAACAGGCCGAAGCGCGAAAGACGCTCGAACAGGCGGCGATGAGACTACCCGACAATGGAGAGGTCTTTGTGCGGCTCGGCGCGCAATACACGGCCTCGCGTGATCACAGGCGGGCTGTCGAGGCCCTTGAAAGAAGTCTGGAACTGTCCGGAACTGCACCCGTCCGGCTTGAGCTGTTGGTCCAAAACCACATGGCGTTAGGTAACGTCGAGCGCGCCCGCGCTTACGCCAAGCAGTTGATGTCGGCACACCCGGACCACCGACCAGGCCCGCTGGTGCGCCAGTTGCTTCAGGTGCAGTAGTGGGGTCCGAAACAATGTTCTGTCACGTGATGGGGAGACCGACGATGCGTCGAATTGCTGCCTTAGTTTTTGCCGCGATAGCCGTGGCAGGCTGTCAACTTGAAACGAGAGCGGTGCTGAAGGCCAGTCAGGTTCGCGCTACAGCATCCGGCGCCGGTCCGGCCCCAGTGGTTGTCGATGTTGCGGTGCAGTTCCCGAACAGCAATTTCTGCGGCGACTACCGCGAGCGCACTGTCGAAGTGTTGCGCAAACAATTTGCCCAGGCCAGGTATGTCGAATGCAAGCGGGTCGGCGGCAAGAACTTCGGCTACTATCAGGTGCCAAGCCAGATCGTCAAAACCCCGGCAGACGGTACCGCTGCTGCAGAGGTGCTGGGCAACAAGATTGCGGCTTTCGGCGTCTATGACGACCCGCGTGAAGGCGGCGGATATGTGGTCGGCGGCATTATTCGTCACTGGAAATTTCAGGACCTGAAGAAGGCGCTTGAAAAACTTTACCGATTACCCGAACAGACCGTGCGGTTCGAACTCCTGCTGCAAAATGATACCGGCATGCCGGTAACCCTCGACGTTGAACGGGTCAAGGTCAATCGCGTCCCGGTCGATGGGCGACAGAGCTTCACGCTGCAGTCCGGAAAGTCGCTCGGCATCGAGTTCTCCGCCGACAAGCTGGCAACAATTCGCCGGCGCGGCTGGGAATTGCTGTTCACCCAGCACAAGTGATTTGATGGCCAGCGTTTTCCGGGAGCCCAACGCAGAAAGACACGATCTAGTTGTTGCTTTGGAAGTCGTCCACTGCCCCCTGGCATGGTTCGGAGATTTTAGCTTTGTTGTCTATGAGGCACTGGGCAATCCGTCCTTCACCCGGCTCGATTCCGGCACAGGTTTTTGCGATGTCACCCTCGCAAGCTTCGACGGCAAACTGCAGGTTACTGAGCGTGTCGCCCAATACCACAAACGCGTCAAAGATGGCCTCCTCGCAGTCGTCGCTGATCTTGTCCTGATGTGCAAGCGCACACATCAACATGCGCCCCTCGCCAACGGTCACCTTCGAACAAAACTCCTTCATGTCCGCCTCACAGGAGTCCTGTACGTCATCAACAACCTGATCCATTTTCTTGCTGAACTTGGCCCGTGCCTCTGTTTCTTCCGCTTTTACTTGCCCAGGCAAAGCA
>JAEKFU010000749.1 GCA_016522385.1 Pseudomonadota bacterium | reverse complement strand
TACTTCGGTAAACCCGTCCAAGCGTCGATCGCGAGTTTGCGCTGTGCAATGAAATTGTTCATGAATTGACAACAGTCTGATTCGAGATTGATGTCGAGTTCAAGTGGGGCAGCAGGGCCTTGGGTACACTCCTGCGGCACAAATTTTTGTCGTGCTCGCATCGATAATCAATCGTTGTCTGTCAGGCCGGCACCGGCGCCGCTGAGCAATGACGCGTCGGTTTGCGGCACCAGAATAGCGCGTGAATAGGCATATACCCGGCTGAAGGAATCGCTCGTCACTTCAATCCCGTCTTGAATCGCAGCTGCCACCCTTGCCCGTTCCGTGGCATAGTCGCTTTCCTCCGGCCGAATGATCAAATCCACCATCACGTCACTGACCGGATCGATTGACAGTTGCACGCCACGTTTTGCCAGATTCGCCAGATGCGGAATCACGTACGCCGAATCGCGCAGCGCGTGCACCGAAACTTCTTTGCCCTGCCCGGCAGCATATTCCGAAATTAGCGAGCCAAAGCACACAGCCGAACGTCCTTTGGCATCGATCCGCGCGCCGGTAACTTTGTCCAGTCCCGCGCTAAGTTCGTCCGGGCCGGCCCTATCCAAGAGGTCCGCCAACATGCGCAGGCCTGGATAACCTGCCGCTTCCAACCACGCGCATGCCCAGCCGCCATCTTCATCGAGGCCCGGTGGCGCACCGGCACCATCCAGCGCGCGCGAGGCGATTTTGCGAATTTCATCGAAGGATGTTTTCATTGCCGACCGAATCAAATTCCGTCGATCACCGGCAGCCACCAATCATCAGCATGCGGCGATGTAAGCTCATCGATCAGCGGTGCACCCTGGAACATGGTGATGCGGGTCCATTTGTCCGATCTCGGGTCAAACTTGGTTGCCCCGAAGAACGACAGTTTGCACCTCAGCATATCAATCGCCAGCAACTCGGCACCGATCGTGTTGTCGCGGATTTCTGCGTATGGGAAATTTGCTGTTGTCATCACCCGTCGCACGGCCAGACGCCACTGCGGTTCTCTGAGCAGGAATTCGGCAACAATGCCAGCAAGCTCGCTGGCATTGAGCGATGCCAGCCGTTGATATAGCTCGCTTACATACCACCCCATGCCGAGCCGCATTTCCCTGTCCGCGCCGGGTTCTTTGAACCGCTTGCCGAGGCGGGGTTCTTCCTTGTCTTCAGAGTAATACCAGAAGTATTCGCGCGCGCCGGCGTCTGAGAAGTCGATGCTAAGCGCCCAATCATATTCGCGCTCGATGATGCCTTTCAGTTCGCCGAGCCGCATTGACGGATCGATATCACCACCAGCACTTTCACCCATATCGTTGGCAAGACTATCGACGAGTTCCGGATAGAGCTCGATCAGCAAGGAGACGATCAGCTCCTGCGCTTCCAGGCCCAGATGCCCTTCGACCCACTGATAAAGGTCATTCCATGGACGCTCGGGTTTCAAGCGGTAGTGCTGAAACTGCTCCAGTTCACGTCGAAGTTCGACAATTCGCGCCTGCTGCCGTTCGTCGTCGACATCCCACTGCTCGACATGCCGTGCGGCGCGGTCTAGCAAGATCTGAAAACGCGCCTGTTTGGCCGGTTCGGCAGCGACAGTGGAACGGACTCTGGCAAGCGCAATTTCCCGGGCGTTGATCCAGTGATGGAACAGCACCGGATGGCGCACTATAAACGGTGCCATACCTAACCCGGTCGAATTGCCGATCCCGAGGACCGCCGCACGGTCGGCGGCCAGCGGTACAGCCTTTTTGCCTCCCATTGCCCTTGCAACATGGTTGACAAGCTCGAATTGGAAGTGTCGCACCATGAGAACCAGCAGCATTTCAGCCCGAAACGGGCCGCAAAAGGCCGGGTTGCGTGCCGCCTTGGGATAATCACCGAGCCCGAACTTGCCATTGCCATAGACCGCAGTCGTCCGCATCAGATAACCGACTTTGGCCAGTTCCGTGATATCGGGTTGCTCCCCGCGGGCCAGGCATTTGCTCACATGATCGAACAACCGCACTGACTTGTTGGCCCGCGATAGCACCAGCTCCTTGGGCGACACCCTTCCGGCTTCCTGTCTCGGGACATTGGCTTCCAGACGCTCAATATCTTCAGGGGTCGGCTTGCCATCCAACAACGCAAAGCTTGCGTCCCAGCGTTCTGCGATGACCCGGTCGGTGCGATCCTCGGGCGCAAGGTCGTTGCTAAAGGCCACGAAACTTAAAATGCCGTGTGGTGAATGAATGTACCAGACTGCGCGGCCGAACCCATTGTCATCCCAGTCCGAAAGGGCTTTCTCAAACCGCCACTTTTCCTGCACGATCATGCGGATCAGCGTGCGCATGAACGACAATCTGGAGGGAAAGAACGAGCCGAGGCGATCAAGTCGCATGACCTTTCGCGGACTGCGCAACATCAATAGGTCGTCCGGTTTTTGCTGCAACTGCGGCCGATTCATGAAAAGACTATTCACCAGTTTCACAACAATGAGGACGTTCTACGCTGTGATGTCCGGCTTGTACACATGTTGCGCATCCTAATCAGTCTGTCGATTTTTCTTGTGTTCCAGGCGCCCGTGCAGGCGGCAACTGTGGAATACGCTTGCACGGCCTGGGGCGGCAGCCACACCGGCCGCTACACATTCGACATCGATCATGAAACATGCCGCGTCTACTGGCGTGAGATCGATACCGAGCTCGATCCACTGGTCTGCCAGCCGCCGCGCATTGAGGCGGCCAAGCCCTTCGCACCGGCCAAAGGTTATGTTCTGAAGTTCAACCTAGAAACGGGATCATTTTCGGATCATGTGCCGGGCTGGGCTGATCGCGGTTTTTGTGCCAAAAACCAAACGAAATTCGGAGATTAGCTGGAAACGAATTTGGGTCCAGTCCAAGCTTGCATTTGGGACCAAGCCAATCTTGACATTGATGTTGCGCTTGACTCCCGGCATAGTGAACTCAGCAATTGATAGAAGCTGGCACAACCAGACGACGAATCAAAGTCATAAGAATATGAAACAGGGCAGGGGTTCCTCGGTTCACAAAGCCCGCAGATGGAGGAGAGTAAATGTCTCAACAAAAGTTTTCAGCTCAACAAACCATGGCAGCTGCCAAACGGTTTAACCGCCGCACGGTTCTGAAGGCCGGCGCTGCGGTTGGTGCTGTCACGGTCACCGGGCCAGCATTCATCACCAGCGCGCTCGGTGCTGGCGAGGTTAACATTCTGATGTGGTCCGACTACCTCCCGGACGACTTCATTTCAGCCTTCACGGGCGAAACCGGTATTAAGGTCAACTACACCGGTATCGGCTCCAACGAAGAAATCATCAACAAGATGAAAGCCACTAAGGGCCAGGGCTTCGATATCATTTCGCCCACCAACAACCGTAACCTACAATGGCAGCCACTGGAACTGCTGCAGCCCATCGACATGAAACGCGTGCCGATCGACAAGGTCAATCCGGCAATGTCGAAGATTGGTGACACCGGTTGGAGTTTCAATGGCAAGGGATCCCACTGGCTGCCGCATATCTGGGGTACTGAAGGCATTGGCTGGCGTACCGACTTGTGGGCGCCGAAAGATGGCGTGCCGTCCTATGGCGATGTCTGGGCCGATGAGAATGCCGGCAAGACCATGGGCCGCCCGCATTCGATGATGCTAGGCGCTGGCCTTTACATGGAAACCATTGGCGAACTCGATCCCGGTTCCATTTGGAAGGCTTATGAGTCCGAAGAAAACATGCGCCCAATCTGGCAGAAGGTCACCGACTGGTGCATTTCCAAGAAGAAGAACGTCAAGATCCTTTGGAACGACGCCGACACTCAGAAGAATGCCCTGCTCAATGAAGGCGTCATTGTTGGTCAGACCTGGGATGGCCCGCCACTGGCCCTGAAGTCAGCCGGCGAACCGGTCACCTATCAGGCGCCGAAAGAGGGCTCGATGGCTTGGGTTGACGGCATGGCGATTCCAATTGGCGCCAAGAACATTGACCAGATTTACACTTTCATCGAGTTCGCCTATCGCGCCGAGCCAGCGGGCAAGGCGATCGACAAGCATGGCTACAACTCACCGGTACTCGGTGCCGACAAGCACGCCGGCGATGTCTACAAGAAGAATTTCGCGGAAGCCTATCCGGGCGACAGCCTAGCCAAGCTCAATCCTTGGCCCGCTGAAGCACCGTGGTACGCTGACGTACGCACCGAATATCGCAACAAGTTTGTAAACGCCTGACCGCTGCACGGCGAGTGAGTTGAACGATAATGCCCAGCGTCTTTTGTTATCTGAGATGCTGGGCGGTAGCCTGGGATCAGGCATGACGAATAGGGAGTGAAATGGGGTAGGGGTCTTTCAATGAGTGCAGGAGTAGGTGTCGAACTCGACAATGTCTGGATCAGGTTTGGCAATTTCATTGCCGTTCGTGAAGCCAACGTGAATATTGCCGGCGGTGAGTTTTTCTCCTTTCTTGGGCCCTCAGGCTGTGGCAAAACCACCATCCTCCGCGCCGTTTCGGGATTTCTTGAACCAAGCGACGGCAATGTGCGCATCGGCGGCCGAGACATGGCTGGCATCGGCCCGAACCAGCGCCCAACAGCCCTGATATTTCAGAATCTTGCCCTGTTTCCGCTCATGAAGGTGTGGGAAAACATAGCATTTTCGATGGAGGTCAGGGGTGTCGCCTCGGCCGAGCGGCGCAAACGGGCCGAGGAACTGCTCGAGCTCATTGCTCTGCCGGGTCAAGGCGACAAGATGGTCAGTGAATTGTCCGGTGGCCAGCGTCAGCGCGTTGCCATCGCCCGTGCCTTATGCGCCCAGCCCGATGTTCTATTGCTGGATGAGCCACTGTCGGCACTTGATCTGAAACTGCGCCAGCACATGCGTACCGAATTGCGTTCCATCCAAAAGCAGGTTGGAATTACGTTCATTTACATCACCCATGATCAGGGTGAGGCTCTCACCATGTCCGACAACGTCGCAGTGATGCGCGCCGGCGTCATTGATCAAATCGCTGACGGTCAGACGATTTACGACGATCCATCAACGTCGTTCGTTGCGTCCTTTGTTGGTGAAAATAACATGTTCCGCGGCACGGTGAAGAAGCTGACCAAGGACGCAGCAGTTGTTGCGACTGATGCCGGTGAACTAGACGCCCGTATAGCGAGCAGCGTCAAAGGTGAACTCAAATCGGGCGACGACGCGATGGTGTTCATCCGCCCGGAAGCCTTTGGCGTCGCCGAAGCCGGAGCGCGTGGCAAGGGTCGCATCAAGGCAATGGTCGAGAATGAGGAGTTCGAAGGCCAAAGCTATCATGTGTTCCTGAATGGGCCCGGCGATACACACATAAAGATGTCGCTGGTGAACACCGGCAGAACGAGTGGCTCTGCTGTCGGGGACAACCTGACCATCGCCTATGACACCAAGCAGGCGGTCGTCTTGCCTGCCGGCGAACTGGCCAGCGAATAGGCGAGGTCGGACATGGCCAAGTTCTTTGAACGAAACGGCGGACTGCTTGGCACCTATCTCCTGGTGATGGTGGGGTTCTGGGTGATCGTATTGATCATCTTGCCGCAGCTGTCGATGCTCGACTTCTCGTTCCGCTACAATTTGCCGCCGGCGCAAGTTGGCACTGACGCGGATGTGTGGAACATCTCAAATTACCATTTCTTGTTGTTCGGCGCGGAGGGTAATCCGGAAAGCTACAACGTCGTCGACATGTCGGTGTTCCTCAAGACGCTGGTAGCGGCTCTGTTTGTCACGCTGTTCGATCTAGCACTGTGCTATCCGCTTGCCTACTATCTTGCCCAATCGGTTTCCGGCGGCTTTGGCCGGGTTCTGGTACTGCTGCTGATCATCCCTTATTGGGTTAATGAAATCCTCCGCGCCTTTGCGTTCCGGATCATTTTTGGATCCTCCGGTATCATCAATGCGACGCTGATCGGCACGGGGATCATCGATGAGCCGATCGATTTCATCCGCGCTGATGTCGCGCTCTATGCCGGTCTCGGCTACGCCTACATCCTGTTGATGATCTTCCCGATCTACAACGCCATCGAAAGCCTCGACAGAAACCAGATTGAAGCGGCCCGCGATATGGGCGCGCCCTGGTGGCGTATACATTGGCGGGTCGTTATCCCGTTTGCCAAGCCGGGCATCACATCGGGCTGTACCATGGTGTTTATGCTGACGGCGGGTGCCCTCGCGGCACCGCAGATCCTTGGTGGGCCGTCGAGCCTCTGGTTCACCCAGATCATCTACCAGTGGTTCAACACCGGAGGCAACTGGCCGCGCGGCTCAGCCTATGCGGTCGTTTTGTTGCTCACTTGCATCGTTTTCGTCCTTGCCATGATGCGCCTTTTCAAGATCAAGATGGGTGAGATCGGCAAATGAATTCGCAAGCCCTCACCAAGACCTTTATCACCCTCTATATGCTGGTGTTCTTCGGCTATCTGCTCGGCCCGCTAATCATCATGTCGCTTACCGGCTTCAATTCACCGGGCTTCCCCAAGGCCGCACCCTGGGAATGTCTGACATTTGAATGGTGGTCGGTGCTCTACAATGATGCGCGCATCGTCAACGGCATCAAGAATTCCTTTATCGTTGGTGCCGGCACCGTCCTATTGTCGGTTCTGATGGGCATGGCAGGGGCGCTTGTGCTGACCCAGATCTGGGACAAGGCACGTTCGACCTATTACAC
>JAEKFU010000182.1 GCA_016522385.1 Pseudomonadota bacterium | reverse complement strand
GGGACACCGCCACCGGCCAGCAGGTTGCCGTGCTGAAGGGCCATACCAAACCGGTCACAAGCGTGGCGGTGATGCCAGACGGTAAGCACATTATTACCGGTTCCAGGGACAACACGATACGGCTCTGGGACATGCCGTCCCCAACACAAACTTTGATAGATCGAGAAAAGAGGAACGTCTCGCGCTGTCTCACTGCAGCCCAGCGCAACCAGTTTCACTTGCCGGCTTCCGCGCCACGATGGTGCTATGAAATGAAGAAGTGGCCTTATCACAACCCAGAGACTCCGCTGCCACCGCGTTGGTACCAGCAACCGTTTTATGATGCGGGCGCATGGATTGGCGCGAGGTTCATGGATGTGTGGCGGACTATCGCTGATGGTGGCAACTGAGGGATACAGTTTGCTGGGTTTGACCGCATTGCGAAGTCTAAAAAAGGTTGGCCTAGAGCGTGTCAGATTGGATCAATCTGAAACGTGAATCGTCCGCTAACCTATTCAATCTGAGCATGTTCTTATCAGAAAAGTGCTGCAACTTTTCTGCAACATGCTCTATGCGTCGTCGTCGAACGCATTATCATTGTCATCGTCAGTCGTGTTAGTTGATTTTCCCTCTTTGTTTTCTATTAGAGGGCCATTGTCCTCGGCATTTTCCAAATGGGTCAAGAGTCTCGCCAAAGCCACTTTCGGATTCACCACAGCGAGCGCAACAATGACGGAATATTTCATTCCCTTCAATCCGGCCGCTTTGGCGGCAGGTTTGTACCTGTCGACAAGGTCCCTAAGCTCATCCCTTGTGGCGTCAGACTTTCTCTCGATACGCTCTAATCGTTCTAATATCGGCCCGACTAGGGCTCTAACTCGACTATCACGATCATCTATTTCAACACGTCCCTTCACTAGACCAATCTCCAAGTCAAAAGTGGTGCAGGATGCCCGAAAAGACGAAACCGAATCTCCAAATCATCTGACTTTGGACGACGTCCATTGAACATAGGCTCGCCCTCGAACAAATAAGGCTTACGAGCCACGCCTTATCACAGAGCGGCTGAGCGCAGTGTGAACGGCCAGTTCAGCTGCGGTTCACAGTATGAATCGCCGGCGGCGATCCGTCCTAAAATCGTGCAACCGGATCAATCGGCGCTTTGCGGGGGCATTGCATCGACGGCATGGGCCGCGAGGCTCCGCCCAGCCTCTTGCATGGTCAGATAGGTCTGATCCGCTCCAGCCTCGGCGATCCTGTCGACATGATCCGAGTACAGTGCATGGCTGATGATCGGACCGGTGAAACCTTGCGCGCGAAGTGTTCGCGCGGCAATCAGTTTGGCTTCGATATCGTCCATTGCAAGGACCGCGGCTTCTATCCCTTCGAGATCCACGCTGTTCCAGAAATTGGTGTCTTCTGCGTCTGCGAAGATGGCGTTTCGTCCAGCGTCAACATGGGCTTGAGTCTTGTACGTGTCCGCATCAAGCCCTACAGGCCGCTTGCCATCGGCGACCAGCGCTTCATAGGCTGCCGAGCCCGTGCGCCCCATACCAAAAACCAGCACATTTGCATCTCCCAGGTCTTTGGGTAGTTCGTCAGGGTGGCGTGTCTGGCGTTCAAACGGCAGCAGTTTCTCCCCAAACCGCTCAAACAGCGGATGCGCGAGGCGGTTGAGCGGTGCGGCAATAACAAACGAGACTGAGACAGCGATCGCAAGCGGCACAAGGAAGCTTTCCGCAGCGGGAATGCCAGCTGCGACGATCAAGCCGAACTCACTGTAGGCAGTCAGCGACAGAGCCGCGAGGAAGGATGTTCGTGCTCGCAGCCGGAAGGCGACAAGCAAGAAGAAGAACAGGATCCCCTTTACCGGCAGCAGGACGCCGACAGCAATGGCGAAGACCAGCGCATTCCAATCTGGCAATCCCGACATGCCGATCGACAGGAAAAAACCGATGAGGAACACTTCCTTGAGTGACCACAGCGAATCTGACAGCTCGCTCGCGCGTGGATGGGTCGAAAGCAACAGACCCATGACCAGCGCACCGATCTCGCCCTTGAGTCCCATCAGTTCAAAGCCGATGCCGCCGATGACAAGGCTCAACAACATTCCGGCCAAGACGAGCACCTCGCCATGGCCGACGAAATCCAGAATCTTGAACAGAACCGGTCGAAGAAGTGGCGCCGCGAAGATCAAAAGCGCCCATGGTCCGGGTAACTTGCCTGCGAATATGGCAAGGACAACAAGCGCAATGATGTCCTGGACAATTAGGATTCCGACTGCTGTCCGGCCGTGAAAGAGGCCAAGCTCGCGCTTGGTTTCAAGCATCTTTGCAGCAAGGACGGTCGAGGAGAACGCCAGCGCAATGCCGACGAGAAGCGCAACCGTCCAGTCAGAGGTGAACAACAGTCGCGTGATAGGCGCAAAAATTGCAATCGAAAGGGCAAAATGCAGTAGCGCGCTCCCGACAACATGCGGCTCACCAATCTGCCTGAGTTTGAGTTTGAGACCAATGGTGAACAGAAGCATCAACACTCCGAGATTGGCGAGATACTGAAGAATCGACCCGGTATTGGTGGGCATGCCGAAGCTTGGTCCAGCACCATTGATAAAAAAGCCGGCCACCAGATAGCCGACAAGCGGCGGTAGTCCGACTTGCCGCGCTGCAATCCCGAAGACGAACGCTGCACTGACTGCAAAGACTTCGAACACGATTCTCACCCCTGTTCACTTGCGGCTGCCGTCACCACATGGCCGGCTGCACGAACTATGACACACCGGGCTATACCAGAACACCATTGAACTTCGGGTGGCTTCGATGCCTTGGGGCCAACAGGCGAAAATCACCGGTCGAAATTAGGTTGCGTGCGAATCCATTTTCGCGGCAATACGCCGAATGGGATGATTCTTCTTGCCAATGGATGACAAGAAGCGGGCTGTGCCAAAGCGTACTGTCAATCTCGAGACGTCCGCTTAATGGAGTGGCTGTGTGAAAACGCAAATCAGTTTAGAATCCTGACAGTTGCTTTGGAGGTCAGGATGAACCGATTTGTTCAGGGAGAGGATCGCGCGCAGCAGACATTGTTTCCCGCCAG
>JAEKFU010000716.1 GCA_016522385.1 Pseudomonadota bacterium | reverse complement strand
ACATGTCACATTGGCCGACCGTGCGGGGTGTCGAAGGCGCAGCGCAACGCGTGCAGGAAGACACCATGCGCTTTGCCCGCATCATGGAAGGGTTGGGCGTCAACTTCATGCGCAGCGTCATGACGCTCGTTGCATTCCTGCCAATTCTTTGGGACCTATCAAAGAATGTGACCGAGTTGCCGTGGATCGGCCCGATCGATCATTCGCTAGTCTATGTGGCGATCCTGTTCGCCTTGGCAGGGACCGTTCTTATGGCAGTGGTGGGCATCAAATTGCCCGGGCTTGAGTTCAACAACCAGAAGGTCGAGGCCGCCTATCGTAAGGAACTGGTTTACGGTGAAGACGATGGTAGCCGGGCTGACGATTTCACGGCCAAGGCGTTGTTCGGAGATGTGCGCCGCAACTATTTCCGTCTGTTTTTTCACTATATGTATTTCGATGTGGCGAAATGGTCTTACCTGCAGTTTGGCGTCCTAGTGCCCTATGTGGCGCTTGGTCCGACCATTGCTGCCGGAGCCGTCACCCTGGGGGTCATGCAGCAGATCATCCGCGCCTTCAACAGAGTGGAAAGCTCATTCCAATTCCTGGTGAACAGCTGGAGCACAATCGTCGAGCTGATCTCTGTCTACAAACGCCTCAAGGCATTTGAAGCCCAAATCAAGATCAAGGAAACCGCTGGCCCGGATAAGGCTTTGCCGCAGTCTGCCTAGACGATATTTTTGTTTGAACAAATCAAGGACAACGCTCTAGCTTGGTCTGTCGCAAACGACCAGTTTGGACATGAAAACCGGCTCGCTGTGCACCATGACCAGCCCGGCATCGGCGAAGATCTTTGCGAGGTCTTCGCGTGTGTAGGTTGCGTAGTAGGGCTCGTGGAAGTTGATCGGGAACATCTCCAGTAAGCCGTCATAGATTTCCACATCTCCGCGCTGCAGGCTGTCCATGAACATCAGGCGGCCGCCTGGTTTGAGGACGCGGGCGAACTCTTTGGCAATGATACGTCGAACCTTCGGTGGGACCTCGTGGAACAAGTAGATCGAGGTCACTATGTCAATAGATGCGTCTTCAAACGGCAATTGTTCGGCATTTGCCGGGGTGAGCGTCGCCCGATAGGGCCTGAGATGCGCTTCGGCTTCGGCGAGATAGGCTTGCGACAGATCGCAGCCGGTCAGTTTGATGCGCGGCCAGGACTGCTTGACGAAGCGCAGGAAGCGGCCGGTGCCGCAGGCGATATCAGCCAGGTGGACCTGGCGTTGATCCCTACCCGCCATGAAATCGGCCAGCGGTACCAGACATTGCCGGCGCATGGCGTTGGCGGTGCCGGAGAACAGTACCTCGACCTGCATGTCGTAAAGCTCGGCAGATTCTTCGGTTAGATAGCCGCCGGTTTGATAGTGAAAGTTCTGGAGGAAGTAGGCCGGCAGTTCATCCTTCAGCTCAGGCGAATAGACTTCCTTGCCGCGGCGCTCGGCCTTGCGGTCGGCGGAGACGGGAAGATCGGCGAAATACTTGCGGCTTGTCGACACGAGCCGACCTGGAGCGCCGTCATGATCGCGCGGCAGCGGGTAGATGCCGCGATCTGCATTGGCCAGATCGCGCTCGAACAGACGGGCCATGTCTTGCAGCATGCGCTCCATTGACGGGCCATTGCGGCGCGGCCGCTTGCGGCGAATGTCGGTCTCATCCTTGGCCTTGTAAAAGCGCTGGGACGCAAAATAGTGACCCATATACCAGGCGACCCGGACGCCCTGGCGGGCAGCGTAACTGGCCTTTTCGATCGGGTTCAGCATGTCTCAAACATCGGACAGATTGCGAGCGAATTCAAGGTTTGCGGGCGGCGACAAGGAATTCTTGGTTTCCGTCGGTCCCCGTAATCGGTGACGGTTCAAGGCCGATGACAGGCCAGTTTTGTGTGTTCTGGAGCCAATCAACGATGTCAACGCACACGGCCCTGCGGAGTTCCTCATCGCGGACAACTCCGCCTTTGCCCAGCTTGCTGCGGTTGAGTTCGAACTGCGGTTTGACGAGGGCAACCAAGTTGGCGCCGGACTCGGCCAGAGATAGGGCCGGCGGTAGGGCGAGCTTCAATGAGATGAAACTGACGTCGCAGACGATGAGGTCGATCGGATTGGATAGATCATCGGGGCTCAGGTCACGGGCATTCAAGCCTTCAATTGACACGACGCGCTCGTCCTTTGCCAACTTAGTTGCAAGCTGGCCGTGTCCGACATCGATCGCGTGGACGGATGTGGCACGCTGCTCGAGCAAGACCTGCGTGAAGCCGCCGGCCGATGCGCCGATATCGAGAGCATGGCGCCCCGCCACATCGATCCCGAACTGTGCCAAGCCGTGTTTCAACTTCAGCGCAGCGCGCGAAACATAGGGCTGGCCTTCATCAACAATTTCGATCAGTGCACCTGACGGGACCATTTGAGAGGGCTTGAAAGCCGGTCTGCCCTCAACATGCACCGTGCCGCGCAGTACCGCATCGCGGGCGCGGGCGCGGCTGGGATAGCGGCCTTGATCAACAAGAAACTGGTCAAGCCGGACGCGTCCAGTACGTCGACGTTTAGTCGGCACCGGTCCGCTCCCCGGACCCAACTGCCCATACGGTACCAACCAAGGATAGTCGAACCGGGAAAGCGGGCCAGTGCCAACAACTGCTCGACAGGGCTACCCTACTCGACATCGAGCGGCTCGCTGCCGCCAGCCGTATCGTCCGACTTAAGTGTTATTTTCTCGATACGCGCTTCGGCGTCTTTGAGGAGCTTTTCGCAATGGTCCTTGAGCGCCTTGCCGCGCTCATAGATGGCGATCGACTTGTCGAGTGGAACGTTGCCGCCCTCCAGCTGATCGACAATGCGTTCGAGCTCGCCGAGGGCGGTCTCGAAATTCATCTCGTCGATCTTGGGTTGTGCCGCCTCGGCCATCAGTCTTCATCTCCCGCTGGTGCCTCAGCCTTGTCGGTGCCGCGCATCAAGGCCTGAACGTGCACGGCGACCGAAGAGGCCAGTCCCTGCAAGTCATAACCGCCTTCCAGCATCGAGACAACGCGCCCATCGCAATGCCGACTGGCAACATCCATGAGATTGAGTGTCGCCCATACGAAATCCTCTTCGGTCAGCTGAAGGCTGGCCAGCGGGTCCCGGTGATGCGCATCAAACCCAGCGGAGATGATTACCAGCTCCGGCTCAAAGGCATCGAGCGCCGGCAGGATGCGTGAGCGCATGGCGTCACGGAATCTCTCACCATCATCACCGGCACTTAGCGGCGCATTGAAGATATTGCCTTCGCCGGTTTCGGATACCTCGCCAGTGCCCGGAAACAGCGGCATCTGGTGGGTCGACCCGTAGAATAAATCACTGTCCGACCAGAAGATCTCCTGGGTGCCGTTGCCGTGGTGAACATCGAAATCCACCACCGCGACGCGATCGGCGCCATAGGCTTCACGGGCATAGTGCGCGGCAATTGCCACGGAATTGTAAAGGCAAAAGCCCATGGCACGACGGGTCTCGGCATGGTGGCCCGGGGGACGTACGGCACAAAAGGCGTTGTTGACTTCCAGGTTCATCACGGCATCTACGGCCCTTGAGCCGGCGCCGACGGCGCGCAGGGCCGCTTCAAGACTTTTGGGACTCATCCAGGTGTCGGGATCAAGTCGCTCCAGCCCGGTTTCGGGAACCGACTGCTCGATCATATGGACATAGTCCTCCGAATGAGCGCGCAATATGTCTTCGCGGCGGCCAAGCGGAGCGTTCTCGCGGATTAGACCATCGAAGGCCTCATGCGCGAGGATCTTGTCGATGGCGCGCAAACGGTCGGGCCGTTCGGGATGGCCCTCGGGTGGGGCATGCTGGATGCAAACCGGATGGCTGAGCAGTAGTGTCGACATCACAGGCCTCCGGTGGCGTTTAACATATCTGGTGTGGTAGCAACCAGGGTGTCGGCGCCTTCGATAACTGCATCGCGTAAGGCGGCGGTGTGCGGCAGATGCACATCGGCGAAGTAACGCGCAAGCTGGATGCGCAAGGCATCCTCATTGTTGTTCATGCGCCCTGCGGCGGCTAAAGCGCCGCGGGCCAGGCCGGCGCCACCGGCGGTCAGGCCGAAGAGTTCCAGATAAGGCGTGGCCAGGGCGACTGCGCGTTCATCGTGGGACTGGCGGTGGCCGGCGATAAACTCGGTTGCCCCCTGCAGCGCGGCGATTGCCTGTTGCAACTTGGCAGCTATCCTGGCCAGATCGTCATTGCCGGCATCGGCAAGTTCGACGGCAAGCTGTTGCTTTTCTGCCAGATAGCGTTTCAGGGTGTCGCCGTTCTCCAGCGGCAGTTTGCGCGACACAAGATCGAGGGCCTGAATGCCGTTGGTACCCTCATAAATCGGGGTAATGCGGGCATCGCGCATATGCTGTGCGGCGCCGGTTTCTTCTATGAAGCCCATCCCGCCGTGGATCTGGATGCCGATCGAGGCGACCTCAACACTGCAGTCGGTGCCAAACGCCTTGGCAACCGGTGTCAGCAAGGCGCCCAGAGCTGCATTGGCATCGCGTTCGGCCTGGTCCATGGCGAAGTGCGCCAGATCGAGCGCGCGTGCCGTTTCATAACAGATCGCCCTTGCTGCTGCTGTTTTCGACTTCATGTCCAATAGCATGCGGCGAACATCGGCATGTTCGATGATCGCCACGGAGCCGTCGGCATCCCTGCCCCCGCCCTGCTTGCGCTCATTGGCATAGGCGAGCGCTTGCTGGAAGGCCCGCTCGGCCACTGCGACACCCTGCATGCCGACATGGAGTCTGGCATTGTTCATCATTGTGAACATACAGTTGAGACCCTTGTTCTCCTCACCAACAAGCCAGCCAACAGCACCGCTGTCATCGCCATAGTGCATGGTGCAGGTCGGGGATCCGTGAATGCCCAGTTTGTGTTCGATGCCAATGCATTTGACATCATTGCGAGCGCCTAGACCGCCGTCTTCGTTGACGTGAAACTTAGGTACCAGGAAAAGCGATATGCCGCGGGTGCCCTCGGGAGCATTGGGCAGCCGGGCGAGAACCAAATGAATGATATTCTCCGTCAGGTCGTGCTCGCCGTGAGTGATATAGATCTTGGTGCCGGTAATACGGTAAGTGCCATCGCCGGCGGGTTCGGCCTTGGTCCTGATCTGTGACAGATCGGAGCCGGCATGCGGCTCCGTCAGGTTCATGGTGCCGGTCCAGTCCCCTGCAACCATATGCGGCAGGTACTTTGCCTTCAGCTCATCGCTGCCGTGAGAGACCAGCGCCTCTACGGCACCCTGGGTCAGCAGCGTGCCGATACCAAAGGCGCTGGCCGCTGTGTTCCACAATTCCTGCACCGCAAGACCGATGCTGACGGGCAGTCCCTGGCCGCCATATTCCGGCTCGCAAGGCAAGGCCGCCCAGCCAGCCTCGCGCCACTGGCGATAGGCGTCCTGCCAGCCCGAAGCAGTGGTTACCACGTTTGCATCGGCATCGAACGTGCAGCCTTCGACATCGCCGGGTCGATTGACCGGGGCAAGGACTTCGGCGGCAAAACGACCAGCCTCGTTCAGCACCGCATCCACAAGGTCTGTCGACAGCTCGGGAAAATGATTGGCCTCAA
Source organism: Pseudomonadota bacterium (assembly GCA_016522385.1). Classification (GTDB taxonomy): domain Bacteria; phylum Pseudomonadota; class Alphaproteobacteria; order Rhizobiales; family Aestuariivirgaceae; genus JABDJG01. The sequence goes on along the minus strand of JAEKFU010000716.1, from coordinate 410 downwards.
CAAGATCACCGAACGCACTAATGTCGTCCAACGCATGCTTCAAATCTGAAATGTGGGGTGTGAACATGATGGCTAACGAACTTACGTGTCAAACGGAACCAGGGTATATCATCGGACTTGTAGGGTGAATTGCCCGCACCAGGCCCACTCTATAGTGCAAAGAGGTCACGTCAACGGGCGCGGTGTGCACTTCGCATCACTGCTTCATGTCGTGCCAATCCCGGCAGATGGCATCGGGATCAATCCGCTTGCGCAGCTGCTCTCGGATGTCACGCCAGCGGAAGCGGATCGAGTTCATGACGATGTCGCGGTCCTCGGCTTTGAGTTCATCGGCAATAGGCGCGGACTCAATCAGTTCTTCGGGGCTGACCGAGAATGCATTCTCCTTAATTGCGGCGTTGGCCCAATGC
>JAEKFU010000672.1 GCA_016522385.1 Pseudomonadota bacterium | reverse complement strand
GCATTGGGCGGACCACTGGTTGCCACGGAGCGCACGGCCCTACGCCCGGCTCGCCCGCTTAGAACGGCCAATCGGATGGTGGTTGCTCTTGTTGCCATGCTGGTGGTCGATCGCGCTGGCGCAGGGTGCCGCTGGTGGCGGTGTGCCGGATGTCAAGCTGCTTGTGTTGTTCCTATTGGGCGCGGTGCTGATGCGAGGCGCCGGATGCACCTTCAACGACATCGTCGATCGCGACTTCGATTCTCAGGTGGCGCGCACCCGGTCGCGGCCTATCCCATCCGGCCAGGTCAGCTTGTTGAGCGCGCGGATTTTCCTAGTTGCCCAGGCGCTGATTGCGTTCGTCATCCTGATCCAATTCAACTGGTTTGCCATCTGGCTGGGCATTGCCTCGTTGACCACTGTCGTTGTTTATCCGTTCATGAAGCGGTTTACCTACTGGCCGCAGTTCTTCCTAGGATTGGCATTTAATTGGGGCGCCATGCTCGGTTGGGCAGCTGTTCTGGGGCGACTGGATCCGGCCGCACTTGTGCTTTATGCGGGGGGAATATCCTGGACGCTGGCTTACGACACGATATATGCGCATCAAGACAAGGAAGATGATGTGTTGATCGGTGTGAAGTCGACGGCGTTGAAATTCGGCAGAGCAACAGCCAAATGGTTAATAGTTTTTTTTGTGCTGTCACTGATTCTCATCGACAGCGCCGGGTGGATGGCCGGGGCCGGCCTGGCATTTCACATCGGTGTCGCCGGCGCTTTGGTCCACGCGGCCTGGCAGGTTGGTCGGCTGGACATCGATAACCCAGAGCGCTGTCTGATGCTGTTTCGTGCCAACCGGACCTTCGGTCTGATAATCTTTGCTGGCGCAGTGGCAGATTCGATCGTCAAAACATTTCTGTAACGCAACCCATCTCATTGAACGGATTGACCAAACTTATGACCAGCCAGCCGCCCGAATATCTTTCCGGTATCGCCGCCATGGCGGTCGAAAATGCGAGGAAACTCGGCGCAGACGCCGCAGATGCGGTGTTGGTGCGCGGTGAAAGCACAAGTGTGTCGGTGCGCGGCGGCGCGACCGAGGATATCACGCGGGCAGAAAGTTGTGACCTTGGCTTGCGGGTTCTGGTTGGCCAGTCACAAGCGATCGTATCTTCATCGAAGTTCGAGCCGACCGAGTTGGCTGTTCTGGCCGAGCGTGCCGTGGCGATGGCAAAACTGGCCCCCGCCGATGCCCATATCGGATTGGCGGATGCCGACCAGCTATGCAGTGATGCGCCGGATCTCGATCTGGCGGATGACGTTGTGCCAAGCGCCAATGAACTTATCGAAATGGCAAACACCTGTGATCGGTCGGGGCTTGCGGTTGAAGGCGTCAGCGCATCGGTCGGATCCAGCGCCAGCGCATCGCGGCGGACCATCGTGCTGGCGGCAAGCAATGGCTTTAGCGGCGCCTATCAACGCACCGGATATGGATTGTCGGCAGCGATGATCTCAGGTGAGGGAACCGGCATGGAGCGAGACTATGACTACCAGTCTTGCGTGCATTTTGAAGATTTGCGACCTGCCGAGGAAATTGGCTGCACGGCCGGTGAGCGGGTCGCCAAACGACTCAATGCCCGAAAGGCCGCCTCGCAAACCGGACCTGTGGTCTATGAACAACGGGTGGCGGGTTCGCTGGTCAACCATTTGTCGAACGCCGTCAATGGGGCGGCCGTGGCGCGCGGCACCAGCTTTCTGAAAGACTGCATGGACGAACAGGTTTTCCGTACCGGCATTGCGATTGTCGACGATGCGCGCCGGCTACGCGGTCATGGTTCCCGTCCATTTGACGGTGAGGGCCTGGCGACCGGCTGTTTGGAAGTTGTCAGCGACGGCGCGCTCAAGTCCTGGCTGCTCGACCTTTATTCGACGCGCAAGCTAGGTCTCGAGCCGACCGGCAATGCAAGCCGTGGCACATCTAGCGTGCCAACACCGGCCGCCAGCAATCTCAACCTGATGCCGGGCACTGCAACGCCTGAGGAACTGATTGCGGATATCGAACAAGGATTTTTTGTCACCGAACTTATTGGCATGGGTGTCAATGGGACAACCGGCGATTACAGCCGGGGCGCCGCCGGGTACTGGATCGAGAACGGCGAAATCACCTATCCGGTCAGTGAGGTCACGATTGCCGGCAATTTGAAGGACATGTTCAAGAATTTGACGCCGGCCGACGACCTGATTCTGCGCGGGTCGATCAATGCGCCAACATGCAGGATTGATGGGATGACGATTGCCGGTGTCTGAACCCGTCCAAATCGCAGATAGTGACGAAGAGCTCCTGCACGCGGCCGTGCGCGAGGCCGGTGCCCTTGCGGCCACCTATTTTGCCGGATCGGCCAACTCGTGGACCAAGGATGATGGCACGCCGGTTAGCGATGCGGATCTTGCGATTGACGAGCTCCTCAAGGAGCGCCTGCATGGCGCCCGGCCAGGTTATGGATGGCTGTCGGAAGAGACGAAGGATACGCCGGATCGCCTGACATACAGCCGTGTTTGGGTTATCGATCCGATCGATGGCACCAGAGCGTTTCTTGAGGGAACCGAGCACTGGTGCATCGTGGCAGCACTGGTCGAGCATGGCCGTCCGGTCCTCGGCGCAGTCTATCTACCGCTCGGCGACCGGATGTATGCGGCGCGACTGGGCGCCGGTGCCTGGCTCAACGGCAGACGGCTTGCCGTTTCGCAGCGCAGGGAGCTTGCTGGCAGCCGGGTCATAGCGCATCAAGGCATTTTGCGGCCTGAGCGCTGGCGGCGGCCCTGGCCATCGCTCAATGTCAGCATGACCACAGCGCTGGCGCTGCGATTATGCCTGGTGGCCGACGGCAGCTATGACGCCGCAGTCGCCATCGGCGAGAAATCTGACTGGGATCTGGCGGCAGGCGATTTGATCGTGCACGAAGCCGGTGGCCAGGTTTCCGACCTCGACGGAGGTCGGCTGACGTATAACAGGCGCAAGCCTCGACAGGCTGGTTTGGTTGCCTGCGGGACGAGCCTGCACGACGAGGTTATCCACCACACAACAGGCTTCAGACGCCACTGAATTCTGCTTAATCTGAAGTGTTTCAAACAGGGAAGACCTAGATGGCCAATCAACATGTCAGCGAAAAACAGGACCAGCTATTGCATCTGGTGTTTGGCGGTGAACTGACCGATCTGGATGGTGTCGAGTTCAAGGACATCGCCAAGCTCGACATCGTTGGAATTTACCCCAATTACGCGCAGGCACACGAGGCCTGGGAAGCAAAAGCCAGGCAGACCATCGATATTGCCGAGATGCGTTATTTTATCGTACACCTGCACCGCCTGCTGGATCCGGAAAAGACGGAACAAGGCTGACGCCAGCGCGTGCAGCGCAGGGCCGGTTCAGACGGAATCATCTGAAACGTGAATCCTCCTCAATCATGTTGAAATCGGTCAGGTCTTTCGGGTTTTGCCTTTTCCACAAAATCGGACCTGATCTAGGATTTGTTGATTTGGAACCATTCTCACGGAGCGATTTTCCGGCAATGTCAACTATCGGTCCGCGCGCCGTATCCGGATACGGCCAGGGAGCAATGCGCCAGATTTGCCGGAAAATCCTACGTCGCGTGGGACTTGTCCCGTGGAGGGCTGCAGAATTGATTTCAAAGCAACATGAAACATTCTAGAGTTTTCCAACGGCCTGCAGTGCACCGAGCGGGAATTCCCGCATCGGATCATCGGCGGCCAACCTATCAAGCCGTTTGGCGATTTGTTCGCAATCAACGGTCATCTGTCGGACCAACTGGGCGGTTGTGTCAAACTTCTGGTCACCGCGGATGAATTCGATGAATTCGACCGACAGAGTCTTGCCATAGAGGTCGCTGTCAAAGTCGAGTAGATAGACCTCAAGATACAGCCTTTTGGTTTCAAAGGTCGGGCGCCTGCCGATATAACCGGCACCGTGCCAGAGAGTTGCATTGGCCACAGTAGTATCGCGCACCCGCATCGCGTAGATGCCATCACTGGGTTCGCAACCAGCGTCCAGGACGATATTTGCGGTTGGAAAGCCGATTGTGTGGCCACGCCGATCGCCCTCGACGACCTGGCCGATAATGCTCCACCAATAACCGAGTTGATGTGCCGCATCAGCCACCCGCCCATGGCGCAGGGCGGCACGGATACTGCTCGATGAGAACGGTGCAACACCATCATCATCGGTCACCTGATCGACAATCGTAACACCAAAACCGTCCCTTTCGCCGAGTGACCGCATGGTCGACGGGTTGCCCTTGCGGCCACGGCCGAAGTGAAAGTCATACCCAGTGACTACGTGACTGACACCGAGGCGTTCTTGGAGCTTACTGGCAACGAATTCCTCGGGCTCGAGCGCGGCGAGGGCCTTGTCGAAGGTTAGAACATTGACGAAGTCCGCGCCCAAGCCCGCCGCTAGGCGACATTTGAGCTGTGGCGGCGTCAATCGGAAGACCGGTTCGTCCGGTCGGAATAGGGCGCGCGGGTGTGGCTCGAATGTGACGAGACCCCAGGGTGCGCCGCCGGCAGCTGCCTGTTTGCCAGCGGCAGCCAGCAATTGTTGATGCCCGCGATGCATACCGTCAAAGTTGCCAACCGCGACAACGGCGCCCCGAATTTGCTCAGGCACCGCCGTGTTGTCATCGATGATCAGCATGCATTAAATCGCAGTTGGTCAGCTGCGCGGTCTTGCGCGATCACGGGATGGCACCATGACAACGGCTTCGCCATCCAGCACAACCTTATCGGCAACCCGGCAGGCGCAGGCCAGACGCACCCGGCGACGAACCGGTTCGATCTTGCTGATCTCGACCGTCGCGCATACTAACTCGCCGAGCATAACCGGGGCGCGAAACCGCAGTGATTGCGATATGTAAATGGAACCGTTGCCAGGCAACCTTGTGGCGATCACGGCCGAGAGCAGACTGGCGGTCAGCATGCCATGAGCAATGCGCTGCTTAAACATTGTCCCTGCCGCATAATCCGCATCGAGGTGCAGCGGATTGTTGTCACCGCTGATATCGGCAAATGTGACCACATCACTCTCGGTTACCGTCTTTTCGAAGGTGGCCGACATTCCGACTTCGAGATCCTCGATGGAAAAACTTGAGTGGTCGAGCATGGTGTCGCCTTTCAGGTCGCGGTGCCCGCGTTATCGCAAATCGGTCATAATGCCAGCCAGCTGCACTTGCGGTGCAATCTCGTGCACGCGACGCAACAGCACCCTGGTATCCTTTCCGTTGAGTTCGCGTTCATGGATGCCCTCTACAATAAACAGAAGATCAATGCCATAGTTGCCAGCACCCTTAACGTCAGTGGGCAGACCATCGCCGATCGCCAGAACGCTTTTGCGTGGCACCTGGGCGCCCGTCACCAGTTCCGCCTGACGCAGACATTCGTCATAGATCGGGGTATATGGTTTTCCAGCCATCTGGACGCTCCCGCCCAACTCTTCAAATATATCCGCAAGCGCACCAGCGCAGGGGATCAGTTTCGATCCCTTACGGACTACCCTGTCCGGGTTAGCACAAATCATCGGCAGCTGTCTTTGCGCCAAATCGGATAGGAGGTCACGGTAGTCCTGCGGGGCCTCATGGTCGTCGTCGAGCAGTCCTGAACACAAGACGACATCGGCTTTATCCATGGCGGTAAAGTCAACCGGCAAGCCCGCCAGGAGCGACAAGTCTTTCGCCGGGCCGAGATGATAGACGTTGCGTTCGGCCCATTGCGAAACGAGTTGCCTGGTGACATCTCCCGATGAAACAATAGCATCGAAGCATTCGCGTGCGACGTGGAGCTGTTCCAGTTGAGGTAAGATTGCTGAAGAAGGGCGCGGCGCGTTGGTGACAAGCACCACCGTGCCGCCGGCCTGGCGATGTCGCAGCAATGCCTGACATGCCGCCTGCCTGGCGGTGACGCCGTCGTGGACGACACCCCAGACGTCGCACAACCAGACCGGATAGCGTGGACTAAGCTCGTCTGCGCTGTCGATCAGTTGTGCATTGTTTTGCCGGTATCGGGCCTTGGAAGATCCTTTCATGGCGCCTTCGCTAACCCGCGGCAGACGGCAGCGTCAAGCGACCTTGGCCGGTTGGTCTTCCACCGTGATATCGTGCCGCACCAACCGCGGTGGTGAGAAATAGGAGCCGTAGGCAAGTTGGACAGTGTCCTCAATCCACGCATATTCGCTCTGTTTTGCCACATCGGCGGCGATTATCGACAACTTGCTGCGGGCGGCCTGCTGCAGAAATGAGCCAGGCTCGATCTGGCCTTCGTTCTTCATTGCCACCAGCAAACGTACATCGACGCAGATGAAGGCAAATCCCAGTTCGCTCAAGGTCATCATGTCGGGAATATCGAGCCGCAAATTCGACAGCGAGAACGTCGCGCCGAGCTGGGCGAGACAGGCAAGCCCCTCCTGACCTTCGTCGCTCAACTGCGACAGCGCTGTCTGTGTGATTTCAATAACCAAAGCACTCGCGACGTCACGATTGCTGCTGAGAAGAGCCAATAGCGATTGCACAAACCCATTGTCGGCGAAAGATGACGCACTGACTGGGCAGAACACCGCAACATCGCGACGTTTTTTCTGGAGGCGACGGATCACCGGTAGCACCCGTTCAAAGATGGTAAGATCAAGCTCGCTGAGATAGCCGGCGCGTTCGGCTTCACGGGCAACCTTGGTAACCGGAATACGTTCGTCACCGTAATTGCGTATTGCCAATGACGCCCTGTAGTGGGCGGTACGGTTTTCAGCCAGCAGCACGACGGGCTCCAGGAACAGATCAAGCTCGCGTGGTGGCGAACTGGCATCGAGGACCGGCTCGGTTCTGTCGGTGAGCTGCGGAGGGGCCGGTACTTCCTGGCGGGTTAGGGCCGAAACGGAATGCTCTAGCGCGCGAACCTGTGCATCAAGCCGCTCGGCAGTAGCGTTGTGGCCACTTGCCAGTGTGTCAGACATGCGGTCCACGCGGCGGCGCAAAACGGCCTGCTCCTGGCTGAGGCTGTCATTAGCCTGCATCAGGTCTTTGATGCTCAACCTAGCATCTCGCTTGTTGCCGGCGCGGGAAAACACAAAAATCAGTTGGGCCGAGGCGAGCAGAATCACCGAGGCGACCAGGGCCACATCGAGCCGGGCATTGAATACCACGGCATGCATGCACAAGCCGATCGCCATGATCGACAGGACTGCCAGCACGACCGCCAGAATGGTTTGCCAAAAACTCATTGGATGGACTTTCCGTCACCCAACCCCAAGCGCTTCGGCAGAATACCGAATCGCCGCCACGTAAATCCTAAGCTTTCGCGGTTACGCGGACAATGTCCAGCAATGCGTTTTTTGTGTATAGAGCGCATCCTTTTTCGCAAAATGCCGATCGCGGCTATTTCGGCGCTCGCTGCGTTAACCATACTTTTTTCGACCAGCGCTCTTGACGCATCGGTTGATACAAACTATTTGAGCGCCAGCTGTTAGCACTCACTCGTGTTGAGTGCTAACAGACCGGTCTTCTCACCATATCAAGGAGGGGGCCGGCCTAACATCACTTCGAAACAGTAAGAGCAAATTCGAGGAGAAGTCGTATGAAGTTCCGTCCTTTGCACGATCGGGTAGTCGTGCGCCGGGTCGAGGAAGATACCAAGACCGCCGGAGGCATCATTATACCCGACACCGCGCAGGAAAAGCCCATGCAGGGTGAAATCGTAGCCGTCGGCAATGGTGCGCGTGGCGAAGACAACGAAATCGTTCCGCTGGATGTCCAACAGGGCGACAAGGTTCTGTTCGGCAAGTGGTCCGGCACCGAAGTCAAGATTGACGGCGAAGAGCTGTTGATCATGAAGGAATCCGACATCATGGGCGTTATCGTTTAATCCGCCAGGACATTTGCCCCTTGAGCGGATTTTTGTTCCGTCGAACGAAGTCACAAAAAGTAATTGCTAGCCTAAAGAGAGGTTCTTGATATGGCTGCTAAAGAAGTCAAATTTTCTGCTGACGCCCGCGAGCGCATGCTGCGTGGTGTCGATGTTCTCGCCAGCGCGGTCAAGGTGACGCTCGGTCCGAAAGGCCGCAATGTCGTGATCGACAAATCCTTTGGTGCACCGCGCACCACTAAGGACGGCGTCACGGTTGCCAAGGAAATCGAACTTGAGGACAAGTTCGAGAACATGGGCGCACAGATGGTGCG
>JAEKFU010000529.1 GCA_016522385.1 Pseudomonadota bacterium | reverse complement strand
AAGGCGGTTGGCGTATTGCTGGCCGCACCGACTATTTTCGGCGGCAGTGCATCGAGTTTTGCCGGTTATCACATGCCGTTCCCGGCGGTTGGCTATGTAGAAAAGAACCAAGTTGCCTGCCGATACGTTCCGGCCAGCTGTCAGCTAAACCTGTAACTGGCTCTTTTTCCAGCGTCGGTAGTCGGTGACCTTATCCAAGTCGGCGATCTTTCGGATCGTCGCAGTACGCCGGGTCTTGAGGTTGGCGAGCGTATCCTTGAGGGCATATTTGCTTGACCATCGGACACCCCTGAAAATGCGCAGGATTTTAGGCATTCGGCGCTGGCCGACCAGCCAATAACCGCCATCCGTTGCCGGACCAAATACCGCATCGTTATCGCCAAGCGCTGCAAAAGCCTCGGCAATATCGGAGCAGCCAATGCCCGGGGTGTCAGAGCCAATGATGACCGCGGGGCCTGTTGGCAACAAGTCGAAGACACGCTGCATGCGTTGGCCCAAATCACCTGTGCCCTGCACTGTGAGGTGGGTATTGAGCGGCCATACCGGCGCGAGCAGCGCGGTATCTGGAGAAACCGCTATCCAGGTCTGCCATCTCGGATCAGAGCAAAGCCGGCGTACTGTGCGAGCAAGAATTACCCGATAGATTCGTACCGCTTCGGCAACACCGATGTCGCGGGCAAGTCTCGTCTTGACCCGTCCGGCTTCCGGCGTCTTCGCCATTATCACTAGGTGGCGATGATACATCAGCGATAAACCCTGGTGATCCGCTCGGGTGCAGCACCCATCAACCACATTGAAAGGCACAGCACATTTCGTGACATCCGGCGAAAATAGCCGTCTTGCTGGTATCGGGTGGCACTGGTCATGGCATCACATGGAAGCACGGACAGCGCGCGCCGTCCAATGCGCCAGATAAGATCGACATCTTCCATGATCGGGATCTTCTTGAAGCCGCCCAGTTCAGTGTAGAAATCCCGCGATATCAATAACCCTTGATCGCCGTAAGGTAATGCCAGCAGTCTTGTGCGCAAGGCTACGAGGAGTTCAAGGCAACGGGCCTTCACGGACGCATCATTCAGCCGGAAACGAAATACAGCAGCCTTGCGTCGTTGGTCTTGCGGCTTGTGAGCATCGACAAAGGTGGTCACGGCCTTGTGCCAACCAACCGACAGCCTGGTGTCGGCATGAACGAACAACAGCCAATCTCCGCGTGCCGCTTCCGCTCCGGCTGCCAACTGATTACCCCTTCCCTTTTCACATCTGACAATGTCGGCGCCTGCCGCGTCTGCAAGCTGCAATGTGTCATCTGCAGATCCACCATCGGCAATAACAATCTGACAGGCATCAAGCGCCTTCAAGCCCTCACGCAGGGCCTCAATACAACCCGGCAGCGTGGCCTCGGCATTCCACGTCGGGATGACGATACTCAGCATGATGGTTGGCGAGCATAACGGCGTGTTGCAAACGGACAAGCCACGAATATCGTATCAATTGAAATTTTGTTCTTGATTTGTTCCATTGAATCGATAAAGTCCACCTATGGCCACTCTAACAAATAGGCACGCCGGCCTGGACTTCACTGTGCAAAACGGCCCGCAAGCCGCGGTTGCCGCAGCCAATGCGCGGCGGCGCGGCGCACGCTCGAATGCCAGTGGGCGACATGAACGACACCGTTATCACTTCATTGATGATGGATGGCAGAATTTGGAAGACTTGCCCTCAATTGCAACTCAGGTTACCGAGGAAACGCCTAAGACCATCATCACCCGTAATCAGTCGCCGGATATTTCGTTTGACCGCTCGATCAACCCTTATCGCGGGTGTGAGCACGGCTGCAGCTACTGCTATGCGAGGCCAACGCACGCCAATTTGGGCCTGTCGCCGGGATTGGATTTCGAGACCAAGCTGTTTGCCAAGCCGAACGCCGCCGAGCTGCTGCGTGCCGAATTGCTCAATGCCAACTACAAGCCCGCTACTATAGCACTTGGCGCCAATACGGATCCGTATCAACCGATCGAGCGGCGCTACCGAATAACCCGACAAGTGCTTGAAGTGCTGGCGGAGTTCAATCATCCGGTCGGCATCGTCACAAAATCAGCGCTGGTATTGCGCGATCTGGATATTTTGCAGCCGATGGCCGAAAATGGCCTGGTCAAGGTCGCCCTGTCCGTAACGACCCTGGATGCCAAGCTGGCACGAGCGATGGAGCCGCGCGCCTCGACACCGACGAAGCGGCTGCATGCTCTAGAGGTTTTGGCCAGGGCTGGTGTGCCCGCAGCGGTTATGGTAGCGCCTGTGATACCGGCCCTCAACGATCATGAGATCGAACCGATATTGAGCGCGGCCTCGGTGGCAGGGGCAACGGAGGCCGGTTATGTGCTGCTGCGCTTGCCGCTGGAGGTGAGCAAGATCTTTCGGGAATGGCTCATGAGCGAAATGCCGGACCGGGCGGCGCATGTAATTTCGCTGATGCGATCGATGCACGCAAACAAGGACTATGATCCGACCTGGCGGCGGCGGCAACGCGGCACTGGACCATATGCCTGGTCGATCGGGCGGCGTTTCGAGATCGCCTGCAAACGCCTCAAGCTGAACCGGCGCAAGGCCAAGCTTAAGGCTGAACTGTTCACAAGACCGCCACAGCCAGGTGAACAGCTGAACTTGCTATGACTGGTTTTCAGAAACGTTTCGTTCGTCTTGTGGGTAGGTGATCAAGAACGGCCGGCTGACGTGGCAACTCCTGCCCGCCATCGTCGTTGCTAAACGGAACCCCCCTTTTCCGCCCTGCTCGGAACATGCCCCGGAGAGGCAATAATAGCTTCTGTTGCAAGCCGCAGACATTGAACCCGCTTCAGCCTGGACGTGACGCCGGTTGAACCGCAAGATTGCGGTAATGGGCAGCATCGATTCGATTCCTTCATTTGATCTTGAAACCCAAGCAATCGCAGACGGCTTTAAGATCGTCGCCGGCATCGACGAGGCCGGGCGCGGGCCGTGGGCCGGGCCGGTGGTGGCGGCGGCCGTGGTGCTCGATGCATCGAACATTCCGGCTGGGCTGAACGATTCCAAGAGACTGTCTGAAGCCCGGCGCAAGCAATTGTTTGATGAAATTTGCACTGCCGCCCATGTCGGCATCGGTGTCGCCGACGCCGACGTCATCGATCAGTGCGATATTCTCAGGGCGACACTTTTGGCGATGTCGGAAGGTCTTGGCCGATTGCCGGTCGTACCTTCACTGGCACTGGTTGATGGCAATTGCGCGCCGGAAGTTGCGTGCAATGTGCGCACCGTGGTCAAAGGAGACAGTCTCAGCTTGTCAATCGCCGCCGCATCGATCATCGCCAAGGTAACGCGCGACAGGATAATGCGTGGCTTGGATGCCAGATTTCCGGGCTATGAATTTGCACGGCACAAGGGCTACGGCACGGTCATCCACAGGCAAGCGCTCGGCAAACTTGGTCCCTGCCCTGCGCATCGGCGCTCCTTCGCCCCCATTCATGCCCTCCTTGAAAGGCTCTGAAATTAACCATAAGCCGCAATTCAAGTTCCATCCGCCCTTCAGAAGATTCACCATGAACAACAAAGCCCGGCCAACGGGTCAGAAATTGTGCCGACTTGGGGATGCCGGCCCTTGTTTGTTGCGTAGAGGTGTCAGAAATGGGCTTTGCTGCCCGGCCGGATGTTCGGCCGATATTGGATTCGATTTTGCAGGGCGACTGCTTGGAAGAGTTGCGCAAGTTGCCTGCCAGTTCAATTGACTTGATCTTTGCCGATCCACCTTACAATCTTCAGCTCAGCGGTGAGCTGCTTAGGCCTGACCAAAGCCGGGTTGAAGGAGTCGATGAGGCTTGGGACCAGTTCGCCACATTCCAGGCCTATGATGCATTCACGCGGGACTGGCTGACCGCCTGCCAGCGCGTACTCAAGGACACTGGCACACTGTGGGTGATCGGTTCTTATCATAATATCTTTCGGGTCGGCACCCAGTTACAGGACCTCGGCTTTTGGATCCTCAATGACGTGGTATGGCGCAAAACCAATCCCATGCCGAACTTCCGTGGCAAGCGGTTCACCAATGCACATGAAACGATGATCTGGGCATCAAAGACTGCTGGTCAGAAGACCTACACCTTCAACTATAGTGCGATGAAGGCACTCAATGATGACCTACAGATGCGGTCCGACTGGCTGCTGCCGATCTGCAATGGCGCAGAACGGCTGAAGGACGAGGATGGGGCCAAGATCCATCCAACGCAAAAGCCCGAAGCACTGTTGCACCGGGTCATCCTGGCCTCGTCGAATAGGGGTGATGTGGTACTCGATCCGTTCTTTGGAACCGGTACCACCGGCGTGGTGGCCAAGAAGCTTGGGCGCCATTTTGTCGGTATTGAGCGCGAGAAGGCCTATGTCAAGGTGGCGCGCGACCGGCTTGCGGCGACTAAGGCCGTTGATGGCGATGCTCTCAAGGTGACGACCGGCAAGAAATCCGAGCCGCGCGTGCCGTTCGGCACGTTGGTGGAACGCGGGCTGATCAAGCCCGGTGAAACACTCTACGGCCCTGGTGGAAGGCATGCCGCAAAGGTGCGCGCCGACGGTTCGATTGCCTGCCGAGATGCCTCCGGTTCGATCCACAAGATCGGCGCCCATGTTCAGGGTGCCGAAGCCTGTAACGGCTGGACATTCTGGCATTTCCGAAAAGGCAAGAGTCTGGTACCGATCGATTTGCTGCGCCAGAAAATCCGGACGGAGATGCGTGCCGATGGGCCCTCTGCTGCGTAATGCAACTGCAAGTGATCGGGACCGAATCGCTGCCATCTACACGAAAGGTATCGTCAGACGGACGGCGACTTTCGAAACCGAACCCCGCCTGCCGTCGGACATTGCCGGATGGCTGGACCCGGGTGAGCTGCTGGTCGTGGCCGAATTGGCCGCTGAGGTGGTGGCCTTTGCCCGCACATCGCCTTACCGCGCACGCCCCTGCTATGCCGGCATCCGTGAATTCTCAGTCTATGTGGATGCCGGAATGCAAGGACTGGGGCTTGGACTTGCGATCATGCGCGAACTTATTGACCAGGCCCGGCAGGCAGGAATCCACAAACTGGTTGCGCGCATCTTCCCCGAGAATACCGCCAGTCTGAACCTATGCGATCGATTGGGATTCCGGCCCGTTGGCATTTACGAAAAACACGGCCAGCTCGATGGTGAGTGGCGCGACTGTGTAATCGTTGAACTTGTGCTTAAGGACGCGGCTTGAGCGGTTCTGGCGAGGCCATGCGGGCAACAACCTTGCGCATGAGGCTCGGCAAGGCTTGATCGGCCATATCGCTAGGCTGAACCCAGTTGATTTCTGTGTCCGTCGTAATCCCACTGATATCGCTCACGGCCGCGCGCCAGATATCCAGTTTGAGGTGAAAATGTGTGAACGTGTGTTCGACCATCGCTTTTGAGTCCTGCCAGTCGGCCTTGATAGGGGCCTGCATTTCCGGTGTTTCTGGGCGCTGGGATGACCATTCGGTGGATGGGATTTCCATCATGCCGCCGAGCAAACCTTTCTCCGGCCGGCGGCGCAGCATGATATCGCCGTCGCGGTTCTCGATCCAGAATGCGATACCGTATCTCGTCGGCCTTGCAGCTTTGGCCTTCCTGCGCGGCAGGGTTTCGGCAAACCCCAGGGATCGCGCCCGACATGCATCCCGCCAGGGACAAACGAGGCAGTTCGCCCGCTTCGGCGCACAAACTGTTGCGCCGAGGTCCATTAAGGCTTGTGCAAAGTCGCCTGGCCGTCTTGCCGGCACGAGTTGGCGGGTCAGATCGGCAATCTGTGGCTTGGAATCAGGCAACGGCGTCTCGATTGCGTAAAGTCGTGCAATCACGCGCTCGACATTGCCATCAATCGCTGCGGCGGGGCGATCAAATGCAATGGCAGCAATGGCAGCGGCTGTGTAGGGACCTATACCCGGTAAGGTCTTCAGCTCGGCTTCATTGCAGGGAAATCTACCGTCATGCTTTCCGGCAACGATCCTGGCACATTTGTGCAGATTGCGCGCCCTCGCATAATAGCCGAGACCCGCCCAAAGACGCAGCACGTCATCTAGCTCCGCAGTTGCCAGATGCTTCACCGTCGGCCACTTGTCGACAAACTTGCGGAAATAACTGTCAACCGTGGCTACGGTGGTTTGTTGCAGCATGATTTCTGACAGCCAGACCCTATAAGGGTCCGCCTTTGTGCCCGGCGCGACGCGCCACGCCAGCTTGCGGTGATGGCGGTCGTACCAGTCGAGCAACCGGCCAGCCATGTTGTTGGATAGTGCCTGAGACATCGAAACGCTGGAGAATCGCTGTAATGTTATTCGCAGTCAACCAGTCAGACGCTATATTGTCTTCCAGTTGGATGAAACGAGCGGTCTGGTCTTCACTGTGGAAACGCTGGACAAACATTTCCGCATGCTTACGCAAGCTGCTTTCGAACGCTATGGCTTTGCGTATGGCGAGCTGATTGCGCAGTGGCCGGCAATTGTCGGCGATGAGTTGGCTGAAGTAAGCGCCCCGGAGCGCATGAAGTGGCCGCGACGTGCAGATGGTGACGAAGATCGCGGCCAGCCAGGCGGCGGTACGCTGGTCGTCCGTGTTGCGGAAGGGCGAGCTCTTGAGCTGCAGTATCTGGCACCACGGATTATCGAACGCATTAACGGCTATTATGGCTATGGTGCGGTGGCAAGACTGAAGATACTGCAAGGCCGATTGCCCAAGCAGCTTCGCCCCCCGGCTGAAGAACCTGCGAAACTGGATGATGAGACGAGCGCGGCACTGGAAGCAAGATTGCAGGATATCGCCGACGACAAACTACGCGAAGCTTTGAAGCGGCTCGGCGGAGGTGCGCTGGCAAAGAAGGCTGTCATCCGTAAAATGCCGTAAATCAAGACTACACAAGGCTGACAAAGGTTAGTTTACCTGACGCAATTATTGGCTTTTCATCTCAATATCTAGTAGGTAGGTTCTAATATGAAACTAAATCGTCGAACATTGTTGGGGGTTGGTGGCTTTGTCGCTGCCGGAATTGGTGGCTATGCCCTATTTGGTCATCGCCCTGAGACTTTCACAAAGGTCCCTGGCATCAGCTCCGCCAACGCGGCGGGGACGGATTTGTCAGATCTGGCAAATGCACCGGAACTGGGCGAAAAAGTGTTGGGCAGCGCTGATGCGCCTGTCACTATAATAGAGTATGCGTCTGCCACCTGTCCGCATTGCGCGCGCTTTCATGAAAGCACCTTCAAGCAGCTCAAGACTGAATTCATAGATACCGGCAAGGTGAGGTTCGTGTTCCGTGAGTTTCCGTTTGATGACCTGGCGCTGGCTGCATTTATGCTGGCGCGCTGCGCGCCGGACAACAAGTATTTCCCGATGATTGATGTGTTGTTTGAACAACAACAAGTGTGGACTGGCAAGGACCCGCGCGGCGAACTGTTACGGATCTCCAAGCTGGCCGGTTTCACCGAGGAGAGTTTCGAAACGTGTTTGAAAAACGAAGAAATTGCCAAGGGAATACTTGCCATCAGAGACAAGGCCAGTAACTCTTACGGTGTTGATTCGACGCCATCGTTCTTCATCAATGGCAAAAAGCTGCAGGGCAATCTGGAC
>JAEKFU010000368.1 GCA_016522385.1 Pseudomonadota bacterium | reverse complement strand
ACATTGGTGCACCTGTCAAGATTACCGGTTTTGTCCGCATGCAGCTTGGCGAGGGCATCGATACCGGGCCGGAAGAGGACTTTGCTGCCGAGGTGGCAAAAACGGCCGCCGGCGGTTAGCATTTCGTGTCGCCACGTGGGCAGAAATATCACCGAATCAACGCGCTAGGGAATAATTTGAGCTCGTTGCAGCGCTGAACTGGAAACGACGTGATGGCCCATTCCCTAAAGCTGAGAAGAGTCCTGCTCAAGGTGTCTGGTGAAGCGCTGATGGGCAAGCAGTCCTATGGCATCGACATGGATATGGTCTCGCGCATTGCAGCCGATGTCGCCGAGGTTATATCACGCGGCACCGAAATATGCCTGGTTATCGGCGGAGGTAATATTTTTCGAGGTGTCGCGGGTGCGACCAGCGGTATGATGCGTGCAGACGCCGACTACATGGGCATGTTGGCAACCGTGATGAACGCACTTGCCATGCAGAACGGCCTTCGCGCAGCAGGTATCGAGGCCCGCGTCCAATCCGCCATCCCGATGCCCACGGTTTGTGAACAGTTCGTAAGGGCGCGTGCCGCACGCCACCTGGAAAAGGGCAGGGCAGTGATCTTTGCTGCAGGCACCGGGAATCCGTTTTTTACCACGGATACTGCAGCAGCCCTGCGTGCTGCCGAAATGAATTGCGACGCCCTGCTCAAGGGCACCAGTGTCGACGGCATTTATGCTGATGATCCCAAGAAGGTGGCACAAGCCGAACGCTTTGAGAAAATCACCTACACCGAGGCCTTGGCAAAAGATCTCAAGGTTATGGATGCAGCGGCAATCGCGCTTGCGCGTGACAACGGCATTCCAGTAATCGTATTCTCAATTCGCGCTGAACGGGGCCTGCAGGATGTTCTGTCCGGTGCAGGTCGGCACACTGTCATGTCTGGCTGATGCCGGACGTGATGGTCAAACTATTGGTGGGAAATGAGACATGACCGACGAACCGACATATGATCACAAAGACCTTCGACGCCGGATGCATGGAGCTGTTGAGGCACTCAAAGGCGAATTCGCCGGATTGCGCACCGGTCGCGCCAGCACGGCCTTGCTCGAACCGATTACAGTGGACGCCTATGGCTCGCAGATGCCGATGGCACAGATTGGAACAATTTCGGTTCCGGAACCGCGTATGTTGTCGCTCCAGGTTTGGGACAAAAACCTCGTTGGCGCTGCCGAGAAAGCCATCAGGGAGTCCAATCTGGGTCTCAATCCGATGACTGAAGGACAGGTTATTCGTATCCCGATACCCGAGTTGTCCGAAGATCGTCGTCGCGACTTGACCAAGGTGGCTCACCAGTATGCTGAGCAGGCCAGGGTGGCGGTTCGCAACGTTCGCCGCGACGGCATGGAAACGCTCAAGTTGCTTGAGAAAGACTTCCACATGAGTGAGGACGAGCACCGCTCCAAGGCCGATGATGTACAGAAGCTGACCGACGAGGTGATTAAGGAGATTGATGAGCTTCTGGAGCATAAAGATGCAGAAATTATGCAGGTTTAATGCTAGAAGTTTGCACAAACTTGGCACTGGCCAGTAACTCTTGTGTGGTAGTCTTGCAACCTGAATGAGTCGATTTCCACAAACGTGATTGAACCCTCGCCACCAATGCCTCAAACATCGAAAACGACCCCCCAGCACGTGGCCATTATCATGGACGGCAACGGTCGCTGGGCACATCAGAGGTCCTTGCCAAGGTCCGCTGGCCACAAGCAGGGAGTAGAAGCCGTTCGTCGGGCAGTACGCGCGGCGCTGGAATTGGGTATCGACTATCTGACGATCTACAGCTTCAGTTCCGAAAACTGGTCAAGGCCGCCAAGCGAAATTGACTACCTGTTGGACCTGCTTCGCCGCTTTATCCGCCAGGACGTAGTCGACCTGCACGCCTCGGATGTGCGGGTGAAGATTGTCGGCGACCGATCCGCCTTGAGCCAAGATATCGTCTTGATGCTTGAGGAAAGCGAGTATCTAACTCGCAACAATCAGTCGCTGACGCTGGTCGTGGCCTTCAACTATGGCGGTCGCCAGGAAATCGCGTTGGCGGCCCGGCGATTGGCAGAACAGGTTGTTACGGGCGAAATCTCCTCTGAGGACATCAATCCTGATGAATTCGCCCGCAATCTGTACACGGCCGGTATTCCCGATCCGGACCTGCTGATCAGAACCAGTGGCGAAAAGCGAATTTCGAATTTTCTGCTCTGGCAACTGGCCTATTCCGAATTTGTATTTATCGAAGAGCATTGGCCAGACTTCACCCGAGAAACCTTTGAGCGCGCGATCTACGAATATGTCGGCCGTGAACGCAGGTTTGGTGGTCTGACCGCAACGGCGGTCTGACACCTGAAAGGACCGGCCAGGTGGAGACGCAAAGCCAAAACGTTGTCCCAAGCCCGTCAAGATGGAAAGGCCTTGGGCTTCGCATCGCTGCGGCAGCAGTCTTGATTCCCTGCGTGTTAGCCATCACCTGGCTCGGCGGCATCTGGTTTGCCGGCATGGTTGCAGCAATAGGGATTGCCGCGGCTGCTGAATGGACGCGGATTGCTCTCGGTGGGTCCAGATTGCAGTTTGTCCTACACGCTCTTGCGGTGGTGATTGCCGCATTGCTTCCAGCTGGTAACGCACTGCTGCCGGCCCTGGCGCTTGTTGCTTTCGTTTGGAGCGGCAGCTTGGTCACTATGGCTGGCAGCGGGCAGAGAATTGATTTTAGGGCATTTTTTAGTATTCCCTATCTTGCCGTACCGATGGCAGGATTGGTTCATTTGCGCCTGTCGCCCGAACATGGCCTGATTGCGATCCTATGGATTTTCGCTGTGGTATGGTTGGCCGATACCTTGGCCTATGCGTTCGGCAAGACAATTGGCGGACCAAAACTGGCGCCCAAAACGTCTCCCAACAAGACGTGGGCTGGTCTTGCCGGCGCGATGGTTGGCGGTGCGCTCGGCAGCATAGTGTTGGCATGGTGGGCCGGTTTAAATGGATTTTTGGCATTGCTCCTCATCGGAGCCGGATTTGCAG
>JAEKFU010000361.1 GCA_016522385.1 Pseudomonadota bacterium | reverse complement strand
GCAACAGAGCCGGCGCAAAGCGCCGGCTGACTGTTTTCGGCTACCGTTGCAAATGGCAATCGGCGGGCATTGCGATATGATGCCAACAACTTCTGCCATTGACTTGTAAAGGACGTTCGATTTGGTGCATCAGCAGATGTCGGGGGCCTGAAGACTTTTGACATTCACCATTCGACCAATTTTACGTTGCCAGAATGCCTGGGCTCGAACATATTGCGGTTGAGGAGGCCAGGTTTGAGTTTTGGTGAGTATTCAGATGAAGCGTATGTTCTTCGTGTTGGCGACTTTGAGCGCAATTTTTTGTTCGGCCCTACCATCGAATCCATCCGTTGCTGAGACAATCGAACGACAGTCAAACAATGGCCCACTCGACATTGTCGCACGGACTGAAACACACTTCACACACGCCCTGACCAGAACCACCACCGAAGAGCTGCGCAAACGATCGCACGGGCAGAGGTTTGTCGAGTTCCGCGGCGAAATGGTGGCATTTCCGGGCAACACCGTTGTGCGTCACGGATTTCTTGGACCAGACGGTGAACCGGACGAATACGAAGCCCTTTCTTTCCGACCGCGTCACGGATTGTTAGGGCTATTGGTTGGCAACGTCGTTCCGTATCCTTCAGAGCTTGGAACCTATCCTTGGGATGATCTTTCAGCGATGCAAATCTACAGGGTGAGGATCACCAAGCACCAGCACGAACGTCTCATTGCCTACATTGACAAGACCCGCCAGGAACAAAGACCGTTCTATCTCTATACAGATAACTGCGTCAGGTTTGCCCGTGGTGCAGCCAGGGCAATCGGACTGAAGGCTCCTGAAGGTACATTCGTTTTCCCGGCGATTTACGTGAACATGCTGCGGATCGCCAACGAGGGCCACGGCGAGATCGTCATTCGTTAAGGTTAAGTCACATCCAACGGCATGGAAGCGGTATGTGCGATTTACTCGTGAGACAAGTTCGCAGCTGCATTCGACGGTCCTCATGCCACATTGATGGTTCGAACTGCAATCTTTTGCGCAAAGCCTCTGACAATTGGAATGTCTGAATGGGTACTCCAGACACGAGAACCTTGTTGGTCTGCATGTTCTGTTGTTCACCTGATAACAAGCCTCGCATTTTCATAGTTGGCTGGAGTAGACCTCTTGATTTTGGTCATGGCGCTTGCCTGAGCGTTTGCATTAGCTGAGCCCTAAGGCTCGCGGAACCAATCTGTTGAGCAAAACGGAGTCCGCTCGCCTGCAAGCGTCACAAACTGCAACGAGAAAGAACGGAATGAAGACACGTTTGATGGAACCGACAATTGGCCATAACTCCGCTGGAGCTACGGTTTGGGTGGAAGCGCGGTTGTTCAACAGTCTAAGCCGATTTGCACCTGCCGATGGTCCCTTTCAAACGCTGGCCTTTCCGGCTGGTTCGACGGTGGGCGACGTTATCCGCAGACTGAACGTGCCGCTTGACCAAATCTTCTTGATTCTGCGTAACGGCCGCGATGTAACGCCGGGCGTTGTTGGCGAACAAGTCCACACAAAGACCATGCTAGACGACGGTGACACAATCGCCCTTTCCGGGCCCGTTCCCTACAGTTATGGGTACGGCGCACCCGTGGTTTGAATTTGCCGGCACACTGCCGTTTTTCAATTGAATTGGCTTCGTGAAACGCCGAACCAAAGAACCGACTTAGTCGACTACTGTGTATTGGCAATGTACGCCTCGGTGATGCGATTGGGATCTTGCATCAGCCGGTCTTTCCATATTCCCAAATTCGTACGGGACTGGATAAGGCCGCGTAGAATGCCGATATTGTTGGTACGACCAAGCGTCAGCGCACCGATCAACCGGTCGCCGTCAAAAGCCAAGTGCGTATAGCGATAATGAGCGCGGTCCAGTGCTTCGGCTGTGTCACCGCCCTCTGTTCCCTGCCATTCACCAAAAGATGTCGAGATAAGGCCTGCCGTGTCCAGCACGTTCATGTTGAGGCTGCCTTTGTAGCGAGCCACCTTGCCGGCCATGTTGAGCGCCGCAATGCGGCCGTGCTCGGTTGCTGTCGGTTGAATAGCGTGCACCGACCAGCCACCGGTCGAGAAATCCGGCCCTTCGGCGCAGTCGCCAGCGGCATAGATGCCGGCAACCGAAGACTCAAGGTGGTCATCGACCTTGACACCTTCGCCTACTTCGATTTCGGAACCGGCCAGGAATTGGGTATTGGCTCGCACGCCGGTGGCAACCACAACAAGGTCCGCTGTAGTACTTTCTGAGTTGTCCATGTCGACCTTGATGCCGCCGTTCTCTGCGGACAGCCGGGTCACCCTGGTCGACGTAAAAACGGTTATGCCTTTCTCTTCACACCATTGCTTCATCAGCTCGCTAGCAGTCTCGTTCATCATCCGAGGTACCATGCGGTCTTCGGCCTCAACCACGGTGAGTCTGACGCCACGCGCCACCAGCGCCTCAAGAATGATGCAGCCGATGAAGCCAGCGCCCATCAGCACGACCTTGGAACCTTTTGCTGCGAGTTCGGCAATGGCTGCTGAATCTCTCAACGTCCAGCAGTGATGCACACCCGGCAAATCAAGACCCTCGATGGGCGGCTTGACCGGAGTGGCTCCAGTCGCGATCAGGAGTTTGCCATAAGTGCAAGCGCCACCGTCATCGAGGCTCAGCGTCTTGGCATCGGCATCAACGCTGGTGACGTTCGCGTGCCGTACTTCGATTGATTTGCTGGCATAGTGGTCCTGCTGTTTGCGCAAATAGGTACCAGGTTCTTCGATCTGCCCGGTCAGGACATACGGGATGGCCATGCGTGAATAGGGCGGCTCAGCCTCTCCAGACAACAACAGTACGGATGCTTGCGGGTCAGCGGCGCGCAGTGTTTCAGCCGCCGTCACCCCCGCAGGACCAGCACCGATAATGATGTAATCCGCCTGCGTGGGAGGCGTTTTTGCCTGTGCCGATCGTTGCGGCTCAGGGGGCGATTGTGCCTGACCAGGGGGCGATTGTGCCTGACCTGGGGTCGATGCCTGGGCCGGTGTCGGCTGTGCGTCGCCAATTCCAAGCAGTCTTTTCAATTTCTCAAACATGCTGCTTCTTGCCGTGTACGGCGCCCTCCATGGTAGCTTCGTGGCCGGTCGCCACACCCGAAAAAGATGCTCGCCAGTATGTCCATCGCTGGCTGTGCTCCGATCTGTGCCACAGTCCAGATCACAGGGAACGGACACGTAGTCACGCAACCGCGGCCCGTCCATAAGAATGACGGGCCGCCTTTGCGCTGATGTCTAGAGTGCGAGGCGCGACAGCGTCTCGTTTGACGGCACACCCTCCTTGGTCCAGCCGCGCAGCTCGTAATATTCCGGCAGCATCTTGTCCAGGCCGTTTGTCAATCCTTTGGCCGGCCCGGTTTTCGCTGCATCCTTCAGCAGGCGCTTGGGCAAATTGTCATCCTTGCCAGTGAAGCCCGCGTCCATGTTGAACTTACGCTCAAGGTTCCAGATGCGTTCGCCCACTTCTAGCAGTTTATCCGCCGTCCATTCCCCTTCGCAGGCCGCGTCAAGCTGCGGTGCCACGTCCTCAAGTGTCCAGGCGAACGAAGTGAAGATGCAGATTCCGGCCGAGTCAAACGCTGCTGTGGCATCCTGAAACGCCTTTACCAGCCCGGCCTTGCCGTCCGTGACCAGAGGGTCGGTCTTTTCCGGAATGCCCAGCACCTCAGAAGCCACCGTGTAGCTGCGCAAATGGCACGCTCCGCGGTTGGAGGTGGCATAGGTGAGCCCCATGCCCTGGATGCCGCGGCTGTCGTAGGCTGGAAACTCCTGGCCCTTCACCGACATGGACAGTTCAGGCTTGCCGTACTTCTCGCACAAGAGCTTCGA
>JAEKFU010000353.1 GCA_016522385.1 Pseudomonadota bacterium | reverse complement strand
GGGCCGCACCGTGGCGCCAATCCGGGCCAGAACACCTTGGTCGATGAGCGACTGCATCAGCTCAATAACTTCATTCTGAGATAGCTCGACCCGAGCCGCGAGGGCTGCAAAAGGTTCCTGCTGCAATGGAAACCCGCGTTGCCATCTATCGGCCAGCGCCAGTGCCGGGTTATGTGCAAGAGCGGTCATAGGCCAATCCTGTTGGCACGCGCAGCAAAGAAGACACCGCTCGGTTTACGCATCTCGAGCTCACCACGTTTTTCAAACGTGCGGGCATCATAGATTTCCACCTTGTTGGCATCGCGCACCGAGACCCAGACCTCATGGCCACGCGGCGTGAACTCCATGTGCAGGATCGCCGGTCCCGGCTTGAACTCGTGAACCACCTTTAGCGTCGGCACGTCCACAACCTGAATTGTGTCATTCAGCGGATGGGCGAAATTCACCCAGACTTGGCGACCGTCTGGCCGGGCAATCGCAAATACCGGCTGACCGTGTACTTTCACCCGGCCGGCCTCCTTGAACGTCTCGGCATCGAGCGCCAGTAACTCGGAATGTCCGACCGCCGGCAGAATGAACTGGCCACCGGCCAATGCCCAACCTTCCAGATGCGGCATCTTGTAGACAGGCATTTTCGCCTCGCCCTTGCCGTAGCCATCGAGAACGCGTTCAATCCTGGCCGGGCTGCGCCACAGATCGACATGGGCCAGCCCGTCTTCCCCGAACAGGCCGGCGATATAGTGGCGGCCATCTGCGGTAATGAGCGCGTCATAGGGTAACTTTCCGGCGCGGCCGATCTTGGTGATCTGCGGTTCACCTGGCTCGGCGAAATCTACCATCCAAATCTCGCCTGCATCATACAGCGTGAAGATGAAGCGTCGGCCCGGCGCATCAACCAGCCCGACGGTCTTGGAGCGTTCGCCATCTGCGCCGTAGCTAGCTGGGATATCGGCAACCTGATTGAGTGTTTCGGCATCAAACACCTTGATGCCGCCCGGCTTGTAGTTGGACACCGCGATCAGCTTGCCATCGTCGGAGATCGCACCACCGATTGAATTGCCAGCCTGAAGAACGCGCTTGACGATCCGTTGTTCCAGCAAATCGACTTTCGTCAATCCACCGTCACGGCCAAAGACATAGGCATAGCGCTGATCGCGCGAGAATACAGCTGACGCGTGCGACAGGTCGCCAAACCCCTCGACACAGGACAGGATCGCCCGCGCGCTCGTGTCGACCACGCACACCGAGCCGTTGGCCCGTTCGATGACAATGCCGAGATCGCCAGTGCCGCGAAGTTGCGACTGCGCAGCGGCGGCGAGGCAATATGCCGTTAGGGCTGCCAAAAAGGTGATCAGACGCAATATTCTCATTTGACGACTCCCGCCTTCAAGGCATGTGCGATCCACAAGGCTTCACTGTCCGACAGCAACCCGCGCCACGGCGGCATGGGCTTGTCCGGGACCCCATCCAGGACGATCCGGGCGATCGTCTCCTCTTCAACGCCATCGAGATCGACGGGACGCAGGGCACTACCAAGCCCGCCTTTCAGCGTCATGCCGTGGCACGAGCCGCAATCCTGCATGATGAGGTTGCGCAGTTCACCCTTGCGTTGAGGCGAGAGCTCTTCGGCCGAGGCCATCGCACTGGTCAACGCCAGAAGCATAGCGACCTCAAGCAAGAGCCGAGGCAACAATGTCATGCGACGTCGCATTGTGTAGCTCCATTGATTTTGCCAAACTGGCAACATTTCCAATGACAAACAGGACGGGTCCGTCGAACCGGAAATCGGCAACATCACGGGCAACACGGCCCAGTGACGTCAGCAAATGTTGTTGACGCGCGGTTGTTCCATTGCACACGACGAGGGCCGGCAAGTCGACTGGCAGACCATGCTCCATCAATCGCTCGGCGATCTCGGCAATGTTCGCCCGGCCCATGTAGACCACCAACGTCGTGTCGGGGTCTGCAAGCCCCCGCCAGTCGAAATCAAGATCAAGATTCTGCCGGCAGTGCCCGGTCACGTAGCGCACGCCGCTCGCCTTTCCGCGATGGGTCAACGGCACTTTCAGCGACGCCGCACAGCCCTGTGCAGCGGTAATGCCCGGCACCACTTCAAACGGCACACCATGGCGCGCCAGCTCCATCGCCTCCTCGCTACCCCGGCCAAAAATGAACGGATCGCCACCCTTCAACCGCACCACCTGGCGGTTCTTTTGTGCAAGGCGAACCAGCAACAAATTAATTTCGTCCTGGCAGACCGGATGATGCGATGGCTGTTTGCCGACCGAGATCCGGGCAACGCCGGACGGCACCTTGGCTAGAACCTCCGGCGATACCAACCGGTCGAAGACCACCACGTCGGCCGATCGCAACAGCCGCGCGGCCTTCAACGTCAGCAATTCTGGATCACCGGGACCTGCACCGACCAGATAGACGCAGCCAACCCCATTAGCCATATGCGCACCCTCGCAAGGATTGTTGGTTTTGAAGCGGTGCCGACCCCGTACGGAGATCGGCACCGGTGCGTTTCGGTCAGTAGACGTCGTTACGCGTATTGAAGACGTTGAACTTGCCGGTTGGTGTCACCAGACGTTCGTCGGTGATTACCTCCTTCAATTTCAGCGTCTTGTCGTCAACCACGACAATGGCGGATTTCTGCTCCTTTCCGTTCCACACCGAGAACCAGATCTCGTCACCGGCCTGATTGAACTCACCCTGCACGACGCGGCGAACGCCCTCGGTGATGCCGGACCACTCACCAATCGGCAGAACCTTGTATTCCGGTTCCTCGTTGGCCAGGTCAGCGACCTTGAACACGGCTACCGATGAGGAGATTTCGGCTTCCGGATTAAGCGGCGTGTCGACATAGAGATGTTCCGATTTGGGATGCGACTTTACAAACAGCGAGCCGCCGCCCTGGCCTTCAAGCGTCTGAACGACCTTCCAGGCCTGATCGGGATGATTTTCGGGATCGGTGCCGATCAGCGAAATTGTTTCATCTCCGAGATGGCTGGTTGCCCAGACCGGTCCGAACTTCGGATGCTTGAGATTGGCACCGCGTCCGGGATGTGGCTTGATTCCGCCGCTCTCAATGACATCGACCAGCTTGCCTTCCTTGGTGTCGATGATTGCCAGCTTGTCACGGGCATTGGCCGCCACCAGGAAATAACGTCCCGTCGAATCGAGCCCGCCATCATGCAGGAACCGTTCGGCCTCAATCGTCGTGACCCTGAGGTTCTTGATGTCGGAATAGTCGACCAGGAGGATCTTGCCGGTTTCCTTTACGTTGACAATGAACTCTGGCTTGTAATGCGAAGCGACGATGGCCGCGACCCGCGGTTCAGGATGGTACTCCTGGGTGTCGTAGATCATGCCGC
>JAEKFU010000268.1 GCA_016522385.1 Pseudomonadota bacterium | reverse complement strand
GGCGTATTCTACGGCGACGCAAGCCGGCCGGACATGCTGAGAAAGTTCAGTATCGATCGGGCCGCAGCACTGGTGGTGACAATGGACAGCCCAGATGCCGGCGAGCAGGTGGTTGCAACCGCTCGACGCCACTGGCCAAATCTGCCCATCTACGCCCGTGCACGGGATCGCGCGCATGCGGCGCAATTGATCGACCGGGGAGCCAGCCACGTAATCCCCGAGACGGTCGAGGCGAGCCTGCAGCTCGGCGAAATGGTCCTAATGGGTGTCGGCGTTCCGGACCAGGCCGCACGTCAGATCATCGAGTCCCGTCGTCAGATAGAACAAGACGCAATCGACCAAAGCCGGCGGCAACAGGCTGAGTAACCGTATGACGATCGAAAATAGCTCGTGTTGCCTTGATCGCTCATATGCGCAGGAGAGGGTCAGCCGCGCTGCAACATCTGGTGGAGCTAACTCAATCGTCTACTTGGCATTATGCAAAAGCGCATCATGAAACTGGCAATTCTGCTCGTAGTTTTGGTAGCTGTTCACCTGATGACCGGGCGCATCGGATTTTATGGCCTCCTGGGCATTTTGACGGTTGGTATGGCTGTGTTGCATGGTTATTGGTTCCACTATCGTCATGGTATTCACTGGCGTACGGTTGAACCCAAAGACAGGTATCTGGCGCTGATTGGCGCCTGGGAGCACAGAAATTGAGGCACAATCGGTGGAGTTTTCCAAGTCCGGCCGGGGTTCGGGTCGGAAGTTCTGGTCGATCAACACGAGCTGGCTGAGCGACGAAAATGAGGAGGGTATCGATGAGGACACGCTTTCGCTTGGCGGCCTTGGCCGCTGTATTGGCCACCACCATCGCGGCCGCGCCGGCGGCCATGGCCGAATTTGAGCTGACGGTCCTGCATTTCAACGACATGCATTCGCGCTTCGAGCCGATCAACAAATACGATTCCGGCTGCCGCCCGTCGGACGACGCCGCCGGCAAGTGCTTTGGCGGCGCAGCACGGCTGAAAACTGCCATCGACACCCGTCGCGATGCCATCACCGGTGCTGGCGGCGCCGTGTTGACCTTGATCGCCGGCGACATGTTCCAGGGCTCACTCTACTACACCACCTACAAGGGCCAGATGAATGCCGAGATCATGAACCAGATCGGCATCGATGCCATGGCGCTGGGCAATCATGAATTCGACGACGGCCCGCAGACGCTGGTTAAGTTCGCCGAGAAAGTGGACGCGCCGCTGCTGTTTGCCAATTCCGACCTGTCGGCGGCGCCGGAGGTTGCCAAGCACGTCTCGCCATACGTGATCAAGGAAGCCGGCGGCGAGCAAATCGGCATCATCGGGATCACCACACCGGACACGGCGGAGATCGCGTCGCCCGGACCCACTGTGGTGTTCAAGCGCGAGGAGGACGTTCTGCCGGGCCTCATCGCCGAGCTTGAGGGCCAGGGCGTCAACAAGATCATCGTCTTGTCGCACTCCGGCCATGGCCGCGATCTTGAAATTGCCGCCGCGGTGCCGGGCATCGACCTCATTGTCGGCGGCCACACCAACACCCTGCTGGAGGACTATCCGGTCACCGTGGAAGCCCCGGACGGCAAGCCTGTGCCTGTCGTGCAGGCCTATGCCTATGGCAAGTATCTCGGCGAGATCACGCTCACCTTCGACGACAATGGCAATGTCACGGACACCGACGGACAGTCATGGCTGATCAGTGGAGTCATCGCACCCGATCCCGAAATCTCCGAATACATCAAGGCCGCTGCCGCGCCGCTGGAGAAAATCAAGGCGGAAGTGGTCGGCAATGCCGCCACCGAAATTGCAGGCCACCGCGCAGCCTGCCGGGTGGAGGTCTGCGAAATGGGCGTCCTCGTTGCCGACGCGATGCTGGACCGGATGCGCGATCAGGGGATTTCCGTCGCCATCCAGAATGGTGGCGGGCTGCGCGCATCGATCGATGCCGGAGAAATCACCATGGGCGAGGTCCTGACCGTCCTGCCGTTCCAGAACACGCTGGCGACGTTCCAGCTGACCGGCGCCGACCTGACCGCAGCGCTTGAGAACGGCGTCAGCCGCGTCGAAGGGGTCGCCGGACGCTTTGCGCAGGTTGCCGGGCTGAAATACGCGTGGAACCCGGAAGCAAAGGCGGGCAGCCGCATCGTCTCGGTAGAAATTGTCGGCGTGGACGGCAGCACGTCGCCGCTGGATCCGGCGGCGACCTATGGCGTCGTCTCCAACAACTACCTGCGCAGCGGCGGTGATGGCTATGAGGTGTTCAAGGCCAAGGCGCAGAATGCTTATGACTATGGCCCCAACCTTGAGCAGGTCGTAGCCGAGTATCTGAAGTCCAAGGGCATCTACACGCCCTACAAAGACGACCGCATCACCCGCGCCAAGTGAGCGGGAGGTTCACAACGGCCGTTCAAACCCTCATTGACAATTCGTTATGCGGGGAGTTTCGACTTCTGCTGCAATGCCAACGCTCTGCCCGTCGTGGCCAAGAGACTGGGTGCCATGATGGCCCGGAGCAAATGCTGCACGAAGAGGCCGCATACATTGCTGCAGCACCTCAGTTCGCCCGTTTGAAAGATCATCTTGCGACGCACGGCCGGGACATACAAATGGCACTTTCCGGACTGTCGATGCGCCCGTCAGCTTGTGTTGCTGTTCGCTCCTTAACCGACGTCCAGACAGCATCTCCAACGGTGGTAACAAATCGAAAACCGTTACCTTGTAACGTGTTCGAAGGCGGCAACTTGAATTTGGATCAGAACCGTGAGCTGGACAATTCCCCTATCCAACAATGTACGTGGTGCCTGTTTTGTCATTGCCGGCGTGACTGGCCTGGTTGTCGGAACCACTGCCGTGTACCAGGATCATTTGCTGGCAACTCAAGGTATTCGCACCGATGGGGTTGTTCTTGGCAAGGACGATACCTGCAGCTATCGAACCTGCGACAAGAACCTGCGCTTTCGATTTCAATCTCAAGATGGGACCGACGTCACCTCTTCGGAAGCTGTTCATCATTCGATCTGGTCAAGTTTGAACGCAGGAGACCGGGTTCCGATCACCTATCGCGCACAGAACCCAATGAGCTACCGATTTGAACTTCATTCGGATTACCGGAAGTCAGAAGCCAAACGCTATGGATTCGGCTTTGGAGCACTGTTTGTTCTGATTGGCCTAGGTTTTGTGTTTTTCGGCCGGGTAGAAGCTCGTCGATGACGCTATGGATTGACACCCTCAGCAAACGTCAGTCTTTTTGAAACTACCAAAGCTGTGAATGTCGCTTGTTGGCACGAAGCCGTCGATTTGGCCTCATTTCCATATCGTCCGCTGTGCCAGTCAATTCGGACCTGCTGGGCCAGAACTACCGTTGACGACCACCTTTCCGACATCGACATGAGGTGCTGCGAACGCGTGCTTTTGACGCGAACCGGACTATTTCCGTACCCCAATTGTGATGAGGTACTGGTAGGTCATTGCAATGCCGAGGTCCGTATTGAATTGACCCACCCAATCCTCGAAAGCTGCTTTTAGCTCCGCTCGTTGGTCAGCATCCAGTGCTTGCGACGTTGCGCGAATAGGGCCAAATCCACCTTCGTAAACACGCCATGCGTGATAGGCATCGCTGAGTCTGTGCGTCAGTTCCCCCTCCTCGTGACCAAGCTCGAAGTGCGCGCCGAGGGCATTCTTCAACCAAGAGCGGTCACCCCAGTTGAATGGTGAAGGCGGCGGTGACGTCGGAGCGGCGGAAACAAAAGGCGCAACGACTTTGCGCAAGGCAACTGCCGTGCTGTCGGGCAACCAGGCGGCAATGGCGACACGGCCGCCAGGGCGAACAACGCGCGCCAGCTCGGAAATTGCTGCATCTTGATTGGTAGCAAACATGATCCCGAAAGTTGAGGCAGCGCCATCGAACGAAGCATCGCCAAATGGCAGTTTTTCCGCATCGCCAAGTTGCCATTCGATCGACAGGCCCTCTTCTTGGGACAATTGCCGGGCCGCCTCCAGGAGGCCGTCTGCAATATCGACCCCCGTTACCGAGGCACCGGAATTGGCAATGTGCCGAGCGGTGAAGCCCGTTCCCGTCGCGATGTCCACAATGCGTTCACCCTGCTTCGGATTGAGGCGCATCACGCAATGGCGGATGCCCTCAGATACGCCGTGGCTGACCTCGTCATAGGCTCGTCCACCAGAACTCCACATACCGGCAGCTTTTCTGTTCTTTTCCAGCACCGCTTCCATGATAGGACCTCCTGGTTCTTTGGATCTTACGAACCATCTGTCAAAACGATAGGCGATCTCAAGTACATAATTTGTAGCAGAGGCATGTGATGGATGGTCCAAATCTGGCCATCGGACGTCGTTACCGAACTTGCCCGATGACCCACATCGCGCTGCGTTCCGTAACTAGCCGAGTGACCGGATTTGGACCATCAAATGGTTCCACATGAGAAAGACATGCTCTAGCGGACAAGCAAGAAGATCTCATGCGCAAAGAGCGCCTGCGCAGGTTTGTCGCTGGCTGCAGATCTCGGGCTATGGAAGATCTGCGAGACGAGTCGTTCGAAACGAAACCTCGTAGGCACCCTTGTCGTTCCGGGCTTGCCCTTTCATTTGGTCTCCTTCGATTTCGCCTTTGAATTTTAGGTCGATCTTTTCCTTCTTTTCACCGAACACAGTGCGAACTTTTCCATGTTGCACGATGACAGCAGATATCTCGATTCGATCACCCGAAACCTCATAGCTACCGACCGTGTAGTGGTTCTCAGACGCAGACCTGTATTTACCGTCTTCGAGGAACGCGGTTGCAATGGGATCCCAACCATAAGGACCGAGCATTTCCACTCGCCAGATTCCGTTCACATCCATCTCTTTACCCCAATATCAGACACCGCGACCTGTAAATGTCGAACGTAGCACAAATTCACTGGCCGAGCACATCGCCAAGCTCGGACTGCCGCAGAACAGGCCGGTCGCGGGTCCATCACAACATCACAGCTCGGCTTCGAGACGGTCGGCGATGGTTTTCAGCACCTTGAAGCGCGCGAAGTACTTGTCGTTCGCCTCGACCAGCGTCCACGGCGCTTTGTCCGTGCTCGTCCGGTCGACCATGTCATGCACCGCCTGTGCGTAGTCGTTCCATTTTCGCCGGTTGCGCCAGTCCTCGTCGGTGATCTTGTAGCGCTTGTAACCGATCTTCTGGCGTTCCCTGAAGCGACGAAGCTGCTCCGCCTTGTCTATGGCCAGCCAGAATTTGACAACGATGACACCGTAGTCGGCCAGTTCTGCCTCGAAGGACCGAATTTCGTCGTAAGCGCGCAGCCACTCGTCCTGGCTGCAGAACTGCTCGACGCGCTCGACGAGCACGCGGACGTACCAGCTGCGGTCGAAAATGGACAGGTGCCCCTTCTTTGGGATGTGCCGCCAAAAGCGCCAGAGATAGGGATGCGCTTTTTCCTCGTCGCTAGGCGCAGCGAACGGGATAACGCTGGTGGTCCGCGGATCGAGGGCCTGCACGACACGGCGAATGCTGCCGCCCTTGCCGGCCGCGTCGCTACCCTCGAAAACGGCGACCAGCGCGCGCTTCTCGAACTTGCGCCTCAGCGTCAGTCGCGTAAGGCGGCGCTGCTCCTTGATGAGCCGGCTGCCATAGTCTTTACGGTCCAGTGATTTACCGAGATCCAGTGAGTCCAGAATGTTGGTATCGGTGCGCCGCACCGCCGGTGCGACCACTTCCCCGCCGCCGGGAGGTGAAGCGGCTGTCATTCGGTCCCTGATGGCCTCAACGAGGGTGCGGCCGATTGTCAGGTCGCGGTAGCGTGCATCAGCCGCCGCCAGTGGGATCCAGGGCGCATGCGCCGCGCTTGTCCCTGTGATGAACTCCTCGACAATCTTGAGAGTTTGGGCGGGCCGCTTGGCGATTTGTTTGGCGATCTCGAGTTCGTAGTCGGAAACTTTCCAGGCTGCCGAGCGGTCTTTTTTCAGCTTCTGCATTGCCTTGATGCCTTGTCCCTCCGGCAGGAGAAACAGGAACTACAAAAACAGTGCACCGTCCTTTGCCAGCATGCGCTCAAAGCGCGCGATCTCGTCGATGTGCGCCCTGAATTGCGCGTGTTTGATGCGCCCGTCGATGTAGTCGACCGCCGGGCCCTCATACCAGGAATTTAGGAACACGCCGATCGATCCCCTGGGCGGAAGCGCCCGCCAGAAGCGCCACATGCGCGGCCGCTGGCGTTCGTCCTCGCCCGGCCTGATCTCGGCGAAAGCGCGCGCGTGGCGCGGGTCCATCCAGCTCAACAGCTGCAGGGCTGCGGCACTGCGGCCGAGCACGTCCATGCCCGAGAGCAGGACAATCACCGGGATTTCCCTGGCTTCGAGTAGATCGAACTGCGCATCGATCAATGCACCCCGGAGTTCCGGCTCCTGCGCCTTGTACTCCGCCTTGCCGATCTTGTGCACCACATTGCGGCTCTCGAACATCGCTGTACCCTTTAAACACACCGCAGCTGCTGCAGCCTAACACACCGCCACTGTCAAGAAAGCCATTCAGTCCCGCATTTGCCAGGAACTCGCGATGGCTGCACTGGCGGAACGACTTCGCGTTGCGCAGACAAATCCCACTTGTGATGCTTCAGACTATTTCCGGAACCATCCGGATCGCACCGCACGGACATTCGGCGGCACACATCCCGCAGCCCTTGCAGTAGTCGTAGTTGATCTGGAAACGGTTGCCGGGCCCCAGCTTGATGACCGCGTTGTCCGGGCAGATGCCGTAGCAGTTGTCGCACTCAAAGCAATTGCCGCAGGACAGGCACCGCCTTGCCTCAAAGAGCGCATTGTCCTCGGTCAGGCCCTGCAGGACCTCCTGGAAACCCGACTGGCGACGCACGATATCGAGCCTCTCCTGCACTGTCGGGGGCGCGTCGTCGTAATACCAGGTGTTGAGGCTTTCCGGCCCTGCCAGTTCGTGTTTCTCAGGCTTCAGATACGTCTCGCCGCGGAGCCAGGCATCAATATTGCGTGCCGCCTTCTTGCCATGCCCGACGGCAACGGTCACCGTGCGTTCGGCCGGCACCATGTCGCCACCGGCGAACAGGCCGTCCCGGCCTGTCATCATGCTGGCATCGACCTGGACCACGCCGTCGCTTGCCATCTCCACGCCGGGAATTCGGTCCATGAACGCCGTGTCGACGTCCTGGCCCAGTGCCAGGATCAGGGTGTCGGCTTCTATCGTCTCCAGTTCCCCCGTCGGCCGGGGGCGTCCGTCAGCGTCAATCTCCATCTTTTCGACGATGAAACTCGTCTCGTCGATCTGCTTGATGGTGCGCAGCCAGTGGATGAGCACACCTTCCTCCTCGGCCTCGACGGCCTCAAAGTCGTGCGCCGGCATTTCCTTTCGTGAGCGGCGGTAGACGATCATCGATTCATCGACGCCCAGCCGCTTCGCCGTGCGCGCCACGTCCATGGCCGTGTTGCCGCCGCCGTAGACGATCACGCGCCGGCCGAGCTGCGGAGGTTCCGCTCCGGTCTCCATGTCGCGCAGCACGCTAACCGCGTCGAGGATCCTTCCCGCCGCATGGGCGGGGATGTCGATGCGTTTGGCAAGGTGAGCACCGACAGCCACGAACACGGCGTCGAAACCGTCTTCGGCAAACGCCCGTTCAACGTCTTCCACCTTGGTATTGAGTTCGAGTTTCACACCCAGGTCCAGGATGCGCTGGATCTCATAGTCGAGCACGTCGCGCGGCAGGCGGTATTTGGGAATGCCGAAGCGCATCATCCCGCCGGCCATCGGTCCGGCCTCGCGGATGGTGACGGCGTGACCGAGGCGGGTGAGGTGATAGGCGGCGCTGAGCCCGCTCGGACCGGCTCCGATCACCAGCACCCTCTTGCCTGAGGGCTCGGCATCGATGAACGGCTCCCACTTGTTCTCCCAGGCGATACGCCCGAGGAATCGTTCGATGGCGTGGATGCCCACCGCTTCGTCCAGCTGGCCGCGATTGCAGGCGTCCTCGCAGGGGTGATAGCAGACCCGGCCCATAACACCGGGCATCGGGTTGTCCTCCATCAGGACCTGCCAAGCGTCATGGTAGTTTCCCTCCTCGGCATGGAACAGCCACTTCTGGATGTTCTCTCCGGCAGGGCATGCGTTGTTGCAGGGCGGCAGCCGATCGACATATTCCGGCCGCATCGTCCGCCAGGAACCGGTCTGGTTGGCGAGCGAGGACCCGGGATCGAGAGTGATCGCAAATGGAAGCTGTTTCATCACGGCGTCTCCCTCTCGCCAAGCAGATTGAAGCGCTCGATATTGGCATCGGCCATGCGCTGCAGCCGTGCGATCCGCTCGGTGTCTTCCTGGCCCTTCTTGAATAGATGCGCGAAACGGCGCTGCGGTCTGAGATAGTCCTCCACCGGCACCCGGCGGCGGATCTTCTTGGACCGCGTCACCCGGCCGTGTTCGGCTTCAAACAGTGGAAACAGCCCGCTTTCGACGGCCATGCGGGCAACGTGGATCGTCGCGTCCGCGGCCGAACCCCAGCCCAGCGGGCACGGCACCATGATGTGAATGTAGCGCGCCCCCCGGATGTCCATCGCCGTGGTGACCTTGTCCTCCAGATCGTGCAGGTCGGCAACGTTGGCGGTGGCGACATAGGGAATATTGTGGGCCATCGCTATCAGCGGCAGGTTCTTGCCGGTGCCGAATATGTTGCCGGGCGCATCGCCGACCGCCGGCGTGGTCGCGGTGCGCGCCGTGGGCGGCGTCGCCGAGGAGCGCTGCACGCCGGTGTTCATGTAGGCCTCGTTGTCGTAGCAGATGTAGAGCACGTCGTCGTTGCGCTCGAACATCCCCGACAGGCAGCCAAAGCCGATATCCGTGGTGCCGCCGTCGCCGCCCTGAGCCACCACCCTGACATCGGCACGGCCCTTGCGGCGCATGCCCGCGGCAACGCCGGTCGCCACCGCCGGCGCATTGCCGAACAGCGAGTGCAGCCACGGGATCTGCCAGGATGTCTCGGGGTAGGGCGTCGTGAACACCTCCAGGCACCCGGTTGCGTTGACCGCGACCAGCTGCCCGTCACTCGCCCGCAGGGCGGCATCGAGTGCGTAGCGTGCACCGAGCGCCTCTCCGCAGCCCTGGCAGGCCCGGTGGCCCGACGTGATGGCATTGGAACGGTCCATCGACGCCTGCACGCTCCGTCTGGCCTTGTCCATCAGGCGGTTGCCGACCGTATGGGTGCCGGTCTGGTAGAACTTGACCCGTTGCAAGGCGGTTTCGTCAGTCATGATCGCAACTCCGTCAATCGTTACCTGCGACGGCCGCGTGGCCGAGGTTTCTGAGAATGTTTTCCGCCGTCGGCCCGGCGCGCCGCGTCTGCTTTGCCCGCAGGATTTCGCGCTCGACCGCCCCGTGATCGAGGTCGAGGAACTGCACGTCGGGAAGGCGCATGTTCCCGGCCGCCTCCAGCACCTCGCGGAGGGAGTTCATGGTGATCGGGCGCCCGCCGAGGCCGGCGATCACGGTGTATACCGGGACGGCGGTTTCCCGCAGCGCCATGCGAATGTTGGAGGCGACGATGCCGCCAAGCCCCGGGGCGAGGCTCTTCTCGATGACGACTACGTGCTTCGCCCCGACGAGCGCCGCTCTCAGCTCGTCGAGCGGAAACGGACGGAACGAACAGATGCTCACCGACCCGACGGCTGCACCGTCGTCGCGCATGCCGTCGATGACTTCCTTGATGGTGCCGTTGACCGAGCCGAGAGCCACCGCAATCGTCTCGGCGCCCTCCGTCCGGTAGCTGTGGATGAGACCACCCGACTGGCGGCCGAACACGTCCTTGAAGACGGCGCCAATCTCGGGAATCCGGCGCAGCGCCTGCAACTGCTTTTCGTGCGCCAGGTAGCGCACCTCGGTAAAGGCCTCCGGGCCAACCATGGCGCCGATCGAATAGGGCTCCACGGGGTCCAGCACCTGAATCGGGTCGTATGGTGGCAGGAAGGCGTCGACCTCTTCCTGGCTCGGCACGTCGATGCGCTCGTAGGCATGGGTGAGGATGAAACCGTCCATGCAGACCATCACCGGGCAGCTCAGTTCCTCGGCCAGCCGGAAGGCCTGGATGTGCAGGTCGACTGCTTCCTGGTTGGTCTCGGCGAACAGCTGGATCCAGCCCGAGTCCTTCATCGACATGCTGTCGGTGTGGTCGTTCCAGATATTGATCGGCGCACCGATGGCGCGGTTGCCGATGGTCATGACGATGGGAAGGCCGAGGCCGGCGGCGTTGTAAACCGCCTCGCCCATGAACAGGAGGCCCTGACTGGCGGTCGCCGTATAGGCCCTGGCGCCGGCAGCCGATGCGCCGATCGCCACCGAGAGCGCGGCAAATTCGGATTCGACATTGATGAACTCGCAGTTTTCGATCTTGCCCGCCTTGACCAGCGCACCGACCCCTTCGACGATATGGGTCTGCGGTGTGATCGGGTAGGCGCAGACGACCTCCGGCCGGCACAATGCAATGGCCTCGGCGACTGCCTGCGATCCTTCCGTCTGTTTCAACATACCTTGTGTCCTTCCATTGACGGTGCCGGACGCTCACGCGGCAGCGGCAATCTCATAGGCCTCGCGCGCGGCGGCCACATTGGCCTCGCCGACGGCGCCAGGGAACTTCTGGCGGATCGCGTCTTCGACCGAGTCCATGTGCAGCTGCCCGGATATCGCGGCAAAACCGGCCAGCAATGCAGCGTTCGGCACCGGTCGCCCGACGTGTTTCATGGCCAGTTCCGAGGCCCCGACGTCGCAGACGTGATGGGCCGGGAACCCGGCGACGAAATCCGCGATGCCCAGTTCGTCGAACGTGCGTGTCGAATTGATCAGGATGAAGCCGTCGGAGTTCAGCCCCTGGAACACATCGACCGACTGCAGCAGCGTCGGGTCCTGGATGATCACCGCGTTGGGCGCGGTGACCGGCTCGCGAAGGCGGATTTCCTTCTCGTCCAGGCGACAGAACGATACCACCGGCGCGCCCATGCGCTCCGAGCCGAAACTGGGGAAGGCTTGAGCGTGCTTGCCCTCCAAGAAGGCCGCGATCGACAAGAGTTCCGCCGCGGTCACCACCCCTTGGCCGCCCCTGCCATGAATTCGGACCTGAAACATAATGCCTACCCCAGATTGGTCGGCCCATGGCCGCCGCGCACTCAATAAGGCGCTGATCGGCGAATTTAGGCCAATACCGGACAGCCGCCCTTGACCTAGCTCAATTCTTGCCCGGTGCGCTCAACGAGTTTGGTTGCTGTGCCGTTGACGGTCGATGACTGCGCCCCGCGATGACGGAGCTCGCGCCTGTGTCAGGCGTTATTTTCGACATGGAACTAGAGCGTGTCTTTCTCATGTGGAACCATTTGATGGTCCAAATCCGGTCACTCGG
>JAEKFU010000263.1 GCA_016522385.1 Pseudomonadota bacterium | reverse complement strand
ATTCTCGCCCTCGGCAAATTCCGTTTGGAGCCCATTTTACCGATCTTCTGCAACGCGGCTAACGGCTTCTATCACGGGAGAGGAAAAAAACCTTCAACAACTGCTTTGGTGTTGAACAAGGATTGTGGTGGTGCAAAACAAGGCAGTTACGTCACACTCCGTAAACGCGCGTTTGCTGCGCGGCCCCTAGGGTCGGGATAGCTGAGCAGGTCGATGTCTGAATTCGGGGGCGGAGCGCAAGTGCTCCGCCCTACCCATGTTCGGCAGCTACGTGCCGCAACCGGACATGCAGTTGCTATTCGGGAAGGCCGGCCTTGATGACCCAGGCGGTTATCTGCTCCTTGATCGCCTCGGACTTGAACGTTCTCAGATTGGCGAAATTCGACAGGCGATAACCGGGATGGATTCGGTGCAGCCGCGCAATCGTCTCCTTCGCTTCTGCAATTTTGTTCTGCGCCACTTGCGCCGCCGCCAAGAGTACGTAGTACCCCCCATTACGAACGACACCCACCAACTTCTGCGCGTCCAGCAATGCCGCTTCCGCTTCGGCATAACGGCTGTCGGTGAGATAGGCGATGCCGAGAAAAATGAGGTCGCGATAGGCCGGCACGCGTTTCAGTCTGTTCGCTGTCTCCAGATGTTCGATCGAACGTGCCGACCGCCCGGCCCACATCAGGTAGAAGCCCATGAACAGGTTCGTCTCATATCCACCAGGCTGGATGGCAAGTGCCTTTTCGGCTGCGTCAACCGCGGCATCGTGATCGCCATTTGCAAGATGTGCGCCCGCCATGGCGATATGGGACCAGGCGAAGTCGGGATCGACTTCCAAGGCTCTCCTTGCCAGCGCCAGGGCCTGCTCGACGTCCGCCTCCTGGGAAGTGCCAAAGCCGAACCGAGCCTTGACTGAGAAGTTGAAGGACAGACCCGCATAACCGCCGGCGAATTCGGGATCGAGATCGATGGTCTCTTTGAACAGCGCTTCGCCCTTCAGGATGTTTTCGCGGCTCGGCACCTCCACTGTCGCGCGTGCCCGCTGCCAGACGTCATAGGCCTCGATATTGGTAACATATTTCTGAAAGACCCGGTCGCGTTCACGCGCCTTGAGCGTCACGGCCATGGCCTTGACGACCCGCCTCGTCACGTCCGATTGCACGGCAAACACGTCTTTCACTTCCCGGTCGTAGCGGTCGGACCAAAGGTGGTCGCCCTCAATGGCATCAATCAGTTGGGCAGTGATGCGCAGCTTATCGGCAGCACGCCGGACACTGCCGCTCAGTACATAGCGCACGCCCAGATCCTCAGCGATCTGTCGGACCTTCACTGCCTTGTCCTTATAGCCACGGGTGGAGTGGCGGGCGGTGACGAAGATGCCGGAAATCTTCGACAGGTCGGTGATGATGTCATCAGTGATGCCATCAGCAAAGAAGGTCGGATCGCTGTCGTTCGACAGATTTTCAAATGGCAGCACGGCAATGGATGGCTTGGCTGGAAGGGCGAACTTCATGCGTTCGGTTGATGCCCGTTCGATGGTCGAGGTCCAGGGCTGCCACCACAAGAGCGCCGCGCTGATGAGCACGATGAGAAGGCCGATGGCCGTTGCGAGCTGAAACCGTGCGGTTGACGTTTGCAGCGGCCGCTCTCTCGCTGTGACCGGTGTGCTCAGCGCCGCGGCCATCTCGTCCATGGCAACGCGGAAAGCGCGCACCGGCCTGGCGATGTTCTTGACCCTGACTTCACCGAGGTCCTCCAGATTGAGCTGCAGCTTGTCTCTGACCTGGTCACGAACATTGCGGGAAATCGTGATGCCGCCAGGCTCGGCCAGCCCTTCCAACCGTGCCGCCACATTGACGCCGTCTCCATAGATGTCGTCGTCCTCGACGATTACGTCGCCGATATTGATGCCGACACGGAAGAGGATCTGCTGCAATTCCGGCAGATCCACATTGCGTGTGCTCATCGCGCACTGCACGTCCACCGCAAAGCTGACAGCATCGACGACACTGCCGAATTCCATGAGGATGCCGTCGCCCATGAGTTTGATGGTGCGGCCACCATGCTGCGCTGCTTTAGGGTCGATAAGTTCTGCACGGAGCTTCTTCAGAGCAGCAAGAGTGCCAGCCTCATCTTGGCCCATGAGGCGCGAATAGCCAACCACGTCGGCGGCCAGAATAGCAGAAAGGCGCCGTTCCATGTTCTGTCTCCCTGGAACAGAAACCTATCAGGTCTTTGCTTCAGATTCCAACATGCGACGCGTTCCGGCAATGCCGCATTTGGGTCGATTTGAGACGTTTCAGCCCACGCCGTGAAGAGGCCGTTGTCGGGGCCTACACTCCCGTTTCGTGCCAAAATGCGACATTGGAAACTCGTCTTGAACTTAACCACACTTGTTTCTTGCAGTGGCTTTTCCAGAATGAGATCCGTCCGCCTTCTCGGATCCTATCGCTGAAAAAATGCGGCAAACATTTGCTGCGACTTCAGATCGATAAATCTACACGCCGGTTGCCCCGTGTAAGACCGTCTACGTCTCGATCACGGGCCTTGGACAAAGCTTGGTCATTGCTCTTTACGTCCCATTCTTGAGGGTTATGATTAGGACAAGTGAGCGCAGTCGGCAACGACGAGACGCTCGTGTCCAAAAAGGGAGAAAGAAATGCGATTCACAAGATTGTTAGCTGTCTCGGTTACCGCGCTCATGTTCGCAAGTCCGGCCCTGGCCGAAAACGTGTTGCGCTGGACCAGCCAGGGCGATGCTTTGACCATGGACCCACATTCACAAAATGAGGGCCCGACCATTGCAATGAACGGCCAGGTCTACGAATCTCT
This sequence comes from Pseudomonadota bacterium, assembly GCA_016522385.1. Taxonomy (GTDB): domain Bacteria; phylum Pseudomonadota; class Alphaproteobacteria; order Rhizobiales; family Aestuariivirgaceae; genus JABDJG01. Next base: position 1,390 of record JAEKFU010000263.1, on the reverse strand, counting down.
GGTCACGCGGGACGCCAAACTCAAGCTTCAACCCGAACTGGCCGAAAGCTGGGAACCCGGCGCCGACGGCTGGACCTTCAAACTTCGAAAGGGTGTCAAATTTCACGACGGTGCGGACTTCACCGCTGAAGACGTGGTGTTTTCCTTCGAGCGGGCCAATCACGCCGCCTCGGACTTCAAGGAACAGGCCAAGAATGTCACCTCCGTCGAGGTGATCGATGACCACACCGTCAAGCTAAGGACCGATGGTCCGAACCCGATCCTACCGAACCAGCTGACCTCCATATATATGGTGGACAAGGGCTGGGCCGATGCAAACAATGTCGTTGCGCCGCAGGACTTCAAGGCCAAGGAAGAAAACTTTGCTGTCCGCAACGCCAACGGAACCGGTCCATTCAAGCTGGTCAGTCGCGCACCAGACGAATTGACCGTGCTGGCGCGCAACGCTGATTGGTGGGGAGAAGGCAAGTTCCCTGGCAATATCGATCGCATTGAATACCGGCCGATCACCAACGCGGCCACACGGGTTGCGGCACTCTTGTCGGGCGAGGTGGACTTTGTTCTCGATCCGCCGCTGCAGGACCTCAAGCGCATCGAAACCGCCGATGGGCTTCGCGTGACGACCGTCGCACAGATCCGGTCAATTTTCTTCGGTATGGACCAAGGTATCGACAAACTGCGCACGGCGAACGTGGATGGGAATCCTTTCAAGAATGCCAAGGTGCGCGAAGCCTTTAATCTCGCCATCGACAAGGCCGCGATCCAGCGCGTCGTGATGGAGGGGCTCTCCTTCCCAACCGGAATGATCACTCCGCCTGGCGTCCTGGGCAATACGCCTGACAACGACGCCTCTTACGGGTTCGACGTTGCGAAAGCCAAGGAACTGCTTGGCGAAGCCGGTTATCCGAACGGGTTCTCAGTTCGGCTCGACTGCCCCAATAACCGCTACAACAACGACGAAAAAATCTGTCAAGCGGCTGTGGCAATGCTTGCCAAGATTGGCGTGACCGTGAATCTCGATGCGATTCCGAAGGCGCAGCACTTCCCCAAGATCCAGAAGCGGGAAACCGATTTCTATATGCTTGGCTGGGGCGTGCCGACCCTCGACAGCCATTACGTCTTTTCTTACCTGCTTGATAGCGGCGGTTCGTGGAACGCAACGGGCTACAAAAATGCCCGCGTGGACGAGATCACGATGGCGATCGCCACCGAGATCGACATCCCGAAACGCACCGCGATGATCGACGAGGCTTGGTCGCTCGTTAAGGCGGAAATGCCCTATGTGCCGATTCATCACCAGGTTCTGGCCTGGGGCCTGTCGGACAAGGTCGACATTCCGATCGCAGCCGATGACGCAATCCGTCCGCGCTTTGCGGTCATGAAATAAACC
>JAEKFU010000238.1 GCA_016522385.1 Pseudomonadota bacterium | reverse complement strand
CATCAACCGTTCCGGACTTGGGCTGGAATCGTGAGCAACCATTTGCTACCGCAAGACCGAACACTTGGGATTGGAGTATTACATGGCTAAAGGATATTGGATCGTCCACATCTCGGTAAATGACCCGCAAAACTATCCGAAATACATCGCAGCCGATGCCAAAGCCTTTCAAAGCTTCAACGCGAGGTTCTTGGTGCGAGGCGGCAAATACGAAGCCGTGGAAGGCCCATCTCGGGAACGCCACGTGGTGATTGAGTTCGAAAGCTACCAACGAGCGCTCGAATGTTATAACTCCGCTGAGTATCAAGCAGCCGCAAAGCTCCGGCAGGCCTATGCGGATTCCGAGGTGCTCATTGTTGAAGGGTTATAGAGGGTTATCGTGGGGTCACACGGGACTTAGCCGGCTAAATAGAGCGTGTCTTCCTCATATGGAATCATTTGACCGCCCGGGCGCTCAGCGGGGCGTCAGGCGCTCCTCGGCCTTGCCCGCTGCCCACATACCTGACAGGACACCGTTCTTGCCGATAGCATAGACAGCCGGCATTTTCTGGCCCCAGTCGACAATCAGAACACCGCTCTGCAGCGTCCCGCGACCGCGATAGCGCGACTTGCCGATCTTCCAGGTCACACTGTAACCATCGCCAGCTTTCTCAATCGTGGCAAAGCCGCGATAGGGGCGACCTTTCACTCCACGCCCACGCACATCGTAGGTCCGCGTTATCGAAGCGCCTGGATCGCCCCGCGCCAGAGCATACGGGCTTAAGAACTCACTCGCCGATCCGTCGGCCCAAACGCCGTTCAGCACACCATCGATGCCGATAGTGTAGATGACCGGGCTGGATGCCCCCCAATCAATGCGCAACCAACGACCATCCCTCAAGCCTTCACCCCTAAACACCTGCCGGCCAATCCACCAGACAAAGCGATAGGTTCGCTCGCTGTCCGTGCGCATGACGGCAACCGAGCCTCTATAGGTCGTTCCGTTGGGGTTGGTGCCGACAACGCGATAAAGCCCGGCAATCTCGGCTACCTTGTCGGGACCGGGATCCGTTTTGCCGGGAGACAGCAAAGTCGACATGGCAGGCGTTTGTGCCTGCCCGGCATCCTGTGTCAGGTGCCGCTTCGCGTCATCGTCGTTTGTTGATGCTTGTGGCGCCGTAGCAATTTGTTGCTGGGTTGATGATGGTGCTGAACTTGCTGCCGGCTGGAAAGAGAAGTCGCCGAAGAACGATGAGGAAATCCACGGTATCTGCTGGCCCCCGGTTTCCGCGTAAACGCCTTTCAATGTCTCCTTGAACGTCTGCTCCAGCGTCAGGCCCGGTCTGCGCATCGCTGCGACCAGATGCTTGGTATAGGGACTGTTGCGGCCTTCACCATCGAGCGCGACCTCTCCTGGCGAAGTGGAGTAGGAGATAAACAGCCCGCCACCGCTTTCCACGCGCGCCAGACCCTTGGTCGCACTGCGGCCTGAGCTGGCCAGCGGATTGTTGCGACAGGCGTCCACCACGACAATGTTCAAACCGTTCGCTGCGAGCTTTATCTCATCAAGCAGTTGCGCCAAATGGACTGAGCGGTATTTCACGTCGCGCTCACGGGCGATCTTTGCCCCTACCGGCAGCAGATAGTTGCTACCGTCGATCTGAATGCCGTGGCCGGCATAATAGAAAAGCCCGACGCCCTTGCGCTTCTTCAGCTGCTCGCCAAAGCCGCGGATGGCTTCGTCCATCTCCTGATGGCCGGCATCGGTGATCAGATTGACCGTGAAGCCTGCTTGGCTTAGCGCAGCCGCGACGTCCTTTGCGTCGTTCAGCGCGTTTGCCAGCGGCGCGGTTTGATAGCCCGAGTTGCCAATCACCAGCGCTGAGCGGTTCTGAGCGCTTGCCGCCGAATGCCCTTGGGTGAGTAAAACCAGGTGAAAGCAGAAAACCAACAGAACCGCGCGAAACACTGCCTTGCGTCCTCCCTGGCAGAAGTCAACCATTGTCCAACAGACCCTCGCGTGTGGTGACAGTTACAGGATCGTATACTCGAGAATTTCCTGTCCCATGAGGACACATTCGCCGCCAGCGTGTCCATAAATGAAATGCATTCTGTATCTGCCCTTGTAGATCCACGCCCAGACTTCAAGGACATCATACTTCCCTTCGCCGGCCGGATTTTTGATCGGTCGAACAGGGGTCACCGGTTGTTCAATTTCGATACGGTCGCTGGGGCCGAAATGAAACTGCAGAAGTTTCTTCGCCTGCTTCAAGGCATGGGGGGCGCACTTGTGCTCTTTGCCAACAGCGTGCACCGGTTGCAGGAGCATGATGGAAAGCATGATGAATGTTGCGAGTCTTGTCACGAGCAATTTCCTCTTTCATGGGGGCCGTCCACCAAGCCTGATCTTGAGTTATTTCCTGACCAGTTGTCACGCTCAAAACGAAGCCTAGAGCGTGTCTTTTTCATATGGAACCATTTGTTGGTCCAAATCCGGTCACTCGGCTAGAGCGGCCATTCGATGCCTAAGAGCCTACGCGACGTTGTGCTCAGAACGGAAACGCGCCGCCCAGTCGTAACTGGTGCCGTCGGCCAACTTTGCGACATCGGATTTCACGTCACTTGCGGCTTGCCGGTCCAAGCCCAGATGGTCAAGCACTCTGCGCAGGGTCACTATCGGATCTCCGGAAAGCGTTTCGTAAGTGATGCGAAGCGGTTCAATTTCTTCAGTTTCGAACCAGCTTTCCCAGTCGCGATCATAAGCGGTCAGTTGATCAGAATGTTCTCGTATCTTGTCCGCATCGTAGATCGGCTTCCGTGGCGGTGCGAGACGTTCCAACTCTGTCCCGTCTGGCGCCATGTGCCATAGCCCGGTTTGGTCCGCCTTCACATACGAAATTGCCTGTTCAACCTTGTCCCGCCGCGTCAGATGAATAAACGACGTTCGTCCGAATGCGGCGTAGAAACGCTGGGCGTCACTCGACAGCCCTGCGTGCAGGACGGCCAGTTTTTGCACGAAGAAATCAAAGCTGTGCCTCTGCAGCCTAAGGCCAAACATACCGGTTTTGTGGCTACCTTCAGCGATTGCCGCTTGAAAGACTGCGTCCAGAACGTCGCGTTCCGAGATCG
>JAEKFU010000155.1 GCA_016522385.1 Pseudomonadota bacterium | reverse complement strand
GGCAGAATTGTGTTCTCGGCTCCTGAGGGGATTTTCGGCAGATGCTGGACTGGATGTTTACAATTGATGGCTGGGTCGGACTGGCAACGCTTACGTTGCTGGAGATTGTGCTGGGCATCGATAATCTTGTCTTTTTGACCATTGCCGCATCCAAGCTGCCACTTGAACAGCGACCGAAAGCCCAGAAGATCGGTCTGCTGGGTGCCCTGGTGCTGCGCATTATCATGTTGTCGATGCTGGTCTGGCTGACCAAATTGGTCACGCCGATCACCACGATTGGTGATTTCACGCTGACGTGGCGAGATGTCATCTTGCTGCTGGGCGGGCTGTTTTTGCTCTGGAAGGGGACGGCGGAAATCCATCAGGAAGTCGAAGGCGGTACGGAGGGACCACAGGAAGCACGGGCGTCAACCTTCGCGGGGGTGATCGCCATCATCATGGTGCTGGATTTCATCTTTGCGCTCGACTCGATCGTCACAGCGGTTGGGCTGACCGACGTCCTGCCGATAATGATCCTGGCCAATGTCTTTGCGATCATCGTCATGTTGGTGTCAGCGCGTACGATTGGTGACTTCATCGATCGGCATCCGACAATCAAAATGTTGGCTCTGGCCTTTATACTGCTGGTTGGTGTGGCTTTGGTCGCAGACGGCATGCATTTCCACATTCCGCGCGAGTACATCTATTTTGCCATCGCTTTCTCGCTGGGCGTGGAGGCGCTGAATACACTGGTGCGCAGCCGCAACGCGGTCCGCGTCGTCGAGAAGTCCGACAATGACAAGGCGTGAGAAGACGTAGAGGTATCCCCCTAATCGCGGAATGGGCTCAGAAATGCACTAGATCAGCTTTGGTTTTGATGGATACGTCAAAGCAGAAACCTGCTGATCGATTTCAATAAAATAGAGGACGAGTTAGGCAGCAAGCGATTCCGTCGGAAACGCTCTAGACAACGCCCGCTTGGCGCAATTGCTCCTGCTCTTCGGTGCTGTAGCCCAGTTCGGCCAAGAGTTCACCGGTATGCTGGCTGACCATCGGTGGCGGGCCATTGAGTGCCGGGCTGCCGTGCGCGTACTTATAGGCTGCAACCGGCAGGGATGCCGGGCCACCGTGACCGACCGCTTCACCGTAAGGCTGGATGACCTGCCGAGAGGCGACCTGCTCATGGGCGAGGGCTTCATCGATGGTGCGCACACGGGCCGCGGGCACCCGGGCATCGTTCAATATGCCCTCCCAGTCATCAGCGGATTTTTGCATGAGCGTGCCGGCAATCAATGCGGCATCGCTTTCGCGGGCATCACCGATATCGGCTCTGGGTGCATGCCTGACCTCGTCGGCCCGGTCGATGTGACCAAGTGCGGTCAGAAGACGAGACAGCTGTTTATTTGTCCATGCACCGATCATGATCAGTCCGTCAGCCGTCGGATAGGTGGCATAACCGGCATATTTTGGATGCTGGTTGCCGTGCGGTGCCGGTGCCTTGCCGGTGGCGAGGGTGTCGGTGACAAAGGCGCTCATCAGCATCAATGCGGCATCAAGCATGGCAATGTCGATGTGCTGGCCCTTGCCGGTCTTGTCGCGCTGAAAAAGTGCAGCCGAAATGGCCAGGGCGGCCTGAGCACCAGTGCCGTAGTCGACCATAGGAGGACCGACCCTTACCGGTGTTGAATCAGGTGTGCCGTTGGCCGACATGATGCCGGAAAAGGCCTGGATAACTGTGTCGTAGGCCGGGTGCGAACGCTTCGGGCCTGTATGGCCGAAGCCGGTCATCGAGCAGTAGATGAGACGCGGATTGATCTTTGCCAACTCGTCAAAGCCAAGGCCGAGCTTTTCCATTGATCCGCCGGTGTAGTTCTCGACCAGAACGTCGGCATCGGCAGCTAGCTTCTTAAGAATTTGCTGGCCCTCGGTGGATTTGAGGTTGAGGGTGACCGCTCGCTTGCCGGCATTCTGCGACAGGAAATAGGTGCCGCGCCGCTCTTCATTGAGGGCGGGGATGACACCCTCATGACGGGTCATGTCCGGGTCGTGTGGCGGTTCGACCTTGATGACATCGGCGCCGAGCGTGGCGAGCTGAAAGGTACAGAACGGTCCGGCCAGGACGTGAGTCATGTCGATGACGCGGATGCCTTCAAATGGGCGCATAGCAACCTCCTGATCGGCTTCAACAAGAGAGCGGACGAATCACGTTTCAGATCGATTCAATCGGGACCAATCGTCGGCTCGTGTTGTCATGGGGGAAATCCTGCATTGCGTCACAAAACAACTCAAGACAAATCAGTTTGCCGCGATTTGTTCGGCCTTCTGCACTAGCACCTCGGCCTGTCTTATCGAGGCATAGTCGATCAGGCGGCCATCGAGCGAAACGGCGCCCTTGCCGGCTGCGGCGGCTTCCTGCATGGCCTTTAGGATGCGTTGGGCGCGCTCGACCTCTGTCTCGCTCGGACTCATCACCTCATTGGCAAGGTCGACCTGCGAAGGGTGGATGGCCCATTTGCCTTCACAGCCGAGCACCGCAGCGCGTTTGGCGGCGGCGCGATAGCCATCCGTGTCGGAAAAGTCTCCGAACGGACCGTCGATCGGCCTGAGACCATTGGCCCGGGCGGCAACAACCATGCGGGCGAGCGCGTAGTGCCACATGTCGCCCCAGTGGATGTCGCGCCTGCCATCTCCGTCCGGATCGGTCAGTACCGCATAGTCTGGGTTGACGCCGCCAATAATGGTAGTGCGGGCACGGGTCGAAGCGGCATAGTCAGCGACGCCGAAATGCAGTGACTCATTGCGCTTGCTGGCCGCGGCGATTTCGCTGACATTCTGCATACCGAGCGCTGTCTCAATAATGTGCTCGAATCCGATGCGCTTCGTGTAGCCCCTTGCGTCCTCGATCTGGGTTACCAGCATGTCAACAGCATAGACGTCGGCGGCGGTGCCGACCTTGGGTATCATAATTAGATCAAGACGCTCGCCGGCCTGTTCGACGATGTCGACAACGTCACGATACATATAGTGGGTGTCCAGGCCGTTGATGCGGATCGAAATGGATTTATTGCCCCAGTCGATATCGTTCAGCGCCTTGATGATGTTCTTGCGAGCATCCGCCTTGTCGTCCGGGGCGACAGCATCCTCGAGGTCGAGGAAGATCACATCGACATTTGATTTCGCTGCTTTTTCAAACAGTTGTGGTTGGCTCCCGGGGACTGCGAGTTCACTGCGGTTTAGCCTGGCGGGAGCCTGTTCGATGGTGTGAAAGCTCATGTCTTGAGTGCCCGATGGTTTGTGGGTTGCTATAGGGCGGCGAGAGAATGGGAGAAAATGATGCTGTGTCAAGCGGCGATTTTGCCGCTGCCGCATCGCCGTGGCATTTCATAGGCTTTAATCTGTATACAGATTAACTATCACTTTCCATATCAATTACAGACGTCGCACTCCCTGCGTTAGATGAATAATAGAACGCTATGGCCTGGGCGCGATTACGTACGGACAGCTTGTCGAATAGGTTGCGGAGATGGAACTTGACCGTGTTGACCGTAATGCCGAACTCGGTGGCAAGTTCCTTGTTGGTGTGTCCCTTGGCAAGGGCCGTGAGCAGGGCATGCTCGCGTTTGGTCAGGGAATGGCGCGGATCGCGGTTCAGTTCGCGAACATCTAGGAAAGGGAACACCATTTGACCGCCGGCAACACTGGCAACGATATCGAGCAGCTTGGCCGGGGCCTCGCTGCGGGCACAAAAGCCGGCGGCGCCGGCGGCCATCGCCTGCCGTGGAATGTCGGCGCCACCGCTGTGCGAATAGACAACGATGCGTGGCGGTGAGGCCTGTGCGCGCAACACTTCAAGAAGCTTTTCAGCACCCAACATAGGCAATGTCCAATCGATGACACCGGCAGTGACAGGTACACGTAGGACCGCTTCGAGAAACCCTTCGGCAGTGCTGGAGGTGGCAACCAGGCTAAAACGTTTGTCCCGGTCGAAGAATTCCGACAAAGCGGACAACATCAGTGGATTGCTGTCAGCCAGGGCGACGTCCACAACAGCATCTGATGAGTTGCCAAGTATTGCCATCGACGCTTTTCAAACCTCTTACCTACCCATTCAGGTAGTAATTTGTCAGACAATTTTGCCCGATACTATCATAAAGTGTAGTAAATGTCCCGTCCTAACGATATCCCAAAAGCAGGAGTAAAGGACGTTGCCGTAACCGCGCGACTTGGTGTTTGTGTCCCGACAATGTTGCACCGGACTTGGTGCATGGGCGAATAGCGCTCGAAACAGTGGACAGGGAGATGACGCGATGCAGGGCACAAGAGGATTGTTCGTACCAGGACCGACCAATGTTCCCGAAACCGTACGCCAGGCAATCGATGTTCCCATGGAGGACCACCGGGCACCCGATCTGCCCGACTTCACCTTGCCGCTGTTTGCCGACCTCAAGAAAGTATTCAAATCTCAATCCGCTCAGGTGTTTGTGTTCCCGGCATCTGGCACCGGCGGTTGGGAAGCCGCGATCACCAATACGCTCGTTCCCGGCGATAAGGTGCTCGCGGCCCGTTTTGGCCAGTTCTCGCACTTATGGATCGACCTGTGCCAGCGACACGGGCTCGATGTCGACATTGTCGATGTGGACTGGGGTGAGGGTGTTCCGCTCGACATTTATGCCGACCGGCTGAAATCTGACACCGAGCGCCGGATCAAGGCGGTTCTGGTTTGCCACAACGAAACTGCAACCGGCGTGACGAGTGATGTGGCCGGCGTGCGCCGGGCGCTCAACGAGGCCGATCATCCGGCCCTGCTATTCGTTGATGGGGTCAGCTCGATCGCCAGCATTGATTTCCGCATGGATGATTGGCAAGTCGACATCGCCGTATCCGGTTCTCAGAAGGGTTTCATGATGCCGGCTGGCCTTGCCATCCTGTGTGTCAGCCAGAAGGCGCTGGAGGCCTCCAAGCGGGCCGAACTTGCCCGCTGCTATTTCGATTTCAAGGATATGATTGCCACCAACAAGGATGGTTATTTCCCCTATACACCGTCGATGAACATGCTGCGCGGCCTGCGGCAATCGGTTGATCGTCTGCTTGCAGAGGGCCTCGACAATGTCTTTGTCCGGCATAACTATCTGGCGAGCGGGGTGCGCCTGGCGGTTGATGCCTGGGGATTGAACCTGTGCGCCAGGGAGCCGAAATGGTATTCTGATACGGTGAGCGCTATTTGCCTGCCGGATGGGTTTGACTCTGCCGAGCTGCTCAAGCGGGCGTATTATCGCTATGGCGTTTCGCTGGGTGCAGGCTTGTCCAAAGTCGCTGGCCGAGTATTCCGGATCGGCCATCTCGGTGACCTCAACGAGGTGATGCTGATGATGGCGCTGGCCGGCGCGGAAATGTCGATGCGCGACCTCGGTGTGCCGATCACCGCTGGCAGTGGTGTGGCGGCGGCCGAGGAATATTATCGATCAGCGGTTAACGGCTATAGCGATTTGAGTGTGGCGCGGATTGCGGCCGAATAGTCCGCGCGATCGAAAGTCTGAACAGTTATGGATATTCACGAGTATCAAGCCAAGGAAATTCTGTCCGGTTTCGGTGTGCCGATTCCGCGTGGTGGGCTTGCCTATAGTCCCGAACAGGCGGCATATCGGGCGCGCGAGATTGGTGGAAACCAATGGGTCGTCAAGGCACAGGTGCATACGGGCGGGCGCGGCAAGGCCGGTGGCGTCAAACTGTGCAACGACGAGCACGAAGTGCTCGATGCGGCCAATGAGCTGTTCGGCAAGAGGCTAGTGACACACCAGACCGGGCCAGACGGTAAGGTTGTCTACCGCATTTACATTGAAGGCACGGTGCCGATCGAGCACGAGCTCTATCTGGGACTGGTGCTGGACCGCAAATCGGAGCGGGTCATGGTCGTGGCCTCCGGCGCCGGCGGCATGGAGATCGAGGATATTGCCGCCAATGAACCGGATACAATCATCCGTTCGGTGGTTGAGCCGGCGGTCGGCATGCAGGCCTTCCAGGCGCGTGAGATTGCCTTCGGCCTTGGCATCGAGCCGGCACAGGTGCAGCAGATGGCGGAAATTATCATGGGCTGCTATCGGGCATTCCGTGACCTTGATGCCACTATGGTGGAGGTTAATCCGTTGGTGATCACCACTGAGGGGTCGGTGGTGGCGCTCGATGCCAAGATGACCTTTGACGACAATGCAATGTTTCGGCGGCCGAACATCTCCGAGCTGCGCGACAAGTCACAGGAGGATCCACGCGAATCGCAGGCCGCCGACCGGGGGCTCAGCTATGTCGGCCTGAAGGGCAAAATCGGCTGTATCGTCAATGGTGCTGGGCTTGCCATGGCAACCATGGACATGATCAAGCAGGCAGGCGGCGAGCCGGCCAACTTCCTCGATATCGGTGGCGGCGCAACGCCGGAGCGGGTCGCCAAAGCGTTCCGACTGGTGTTGTCGGATGACAATGTGGAAGCGATCCTGGTCAATATCTTCGCTGGCATCAATCGCTGCGACTGGGTTGCCGAAGGCGTCATCAAGGCATTGGAAGAGCATCCTGTAAACGTGCCGCTGGTGGTGCGCCTAGCCGGTACAAATGTCGAAGAAGGCCGCAAGATCCTGGCACAAAGTGGGTTGCCAATCATCCGCGCGACGACCCTTTCGGAGGCCGCAGAGCGGGTTGTGGCCGCATGGCAGAACGATCTCAAACACAATGTCAAACTGGTGGATACGAAATGAGCATCCTTGTTGACCGCGCGACGCCGGTTATGGTGCAGGGGATCACCGGCAAAATAGGTACGTTTCATACCCAAGAAATGCTCAAATACGGCACAAACATCGTGTGCGGCGTGACGCCGGGCAAGGGCGGCAGTGACGTGCATGGTGTTCCGGTGTTCGACACCGTCAAAGAGGCAGTCGCAAAAACTGGTGCCGAGGCGAGCGTGATGTTCGTACCGCCACCCTTTGCAGCCGATTCTGTCATGGAGGCTGCCGATGGTGGATTGAAGCTTTGTGTAGCGATCACCGATGGTATCCCGGCGCAAGACATGATCCGGGTCAAACGGTATATGCGCCGGTACCGTCAAACCAAGCGCATGCGCCTGATCGGCCCCAACTGTGCCGGCATTATCAGCCCTGGCAAGGCACTACTCGGCATCATGCCTGATCACATATACGAGACGGGCTCGGTCGGCGTTGTCGGCCGGTCGGGAACGCTTGGTTATGAGGCAGCCGCGCAGATGTCGGAGCTGGGGATCGGTGTGTCGACCAGTGTCGGCATCGGCGGTGATCCCGTAAACGGCAGCTCGTTTCGCGACATTCTTGAGTTGTTTGAAGCCGATTCCGATACTAGCGCGGTCGTGATGATTGGTGAGATCGGCGGACCGCAGGAGGCCGAGGCGGCCGAGTTCGTGCGCGATCACATGACCAAGCCGGTGATTGCCTATGTTGCCGGCCTCAGCGCCCCGAAAGGCCGTCGCATGGGCCATGCCGGGGCAATCATCTCGGCTTTTGGTGAAAGTGCAAGCGAGAAGGTTGAGATCTTGCGTGACGTCGGCGCGGTGATCGCGCCGACTCCGGCAGCTATCGGCGAGACGGTTCGGGATACGCTGGCCAACGCGGCGTGAAGGCTAAGCGTGTCCGCAAATGACGTCCTCGAGGCAAGCCCGAAGACGTCACACAGAACAAGGCGCTTCGGTCGTACATTAGCCAGGGCTGCTGCCTTGAGCGTTGGTGCAAACTGCTGCGACGCAAAGACTTGTGGCGTCGGGCCAAAGTCGACAGTTATTGGACCCAACTCGACCCATGTTGCAAAACTCTGCACCCGAGACACCGCTCTACAGCGACGAGCTGAAGGATCTGCTGCTTGGTCTTTTGCGCAGCATCATTGTGGATCGTGAACCGCGTGTTGCAAGGTTGCTGACCAGCGAAAGTCAGACGCTGCCGGGAGAACCGGAGTTGAGGATCGCTTCGCTACAGGTCATTGGCATCTGGTTCAATCTGCTCCATATCGTTGAAGAAAACGTTGCAATGCGGGCGCGACGGCGGATCGAGAGCCTGGCCGGCCCAGATCACGTTAAGGGCACGTTTTCGAACATTTTGGCCGGTGCTGCTGCGGCTAATATTGACCCGGAAACGGTCGCCAGAGCGCTGCAGACATTCGATGTCAGTCCAACGATCACCGCACACCCGACCGAAGCCAAACGGGTCACAGTTCTGGAAATCCACCGGCGCATCTATCGCAAGCTGGTCGAACTGGAGATCCAGCGCTGGACGCCGCGCGAGCGTGATCGGCTACTGCGCGAGGTGCGGGCCGAGATCGATCTGCTATGGATGACCGGCGAGTTACGGCTTGAGCGGCCCAGCCTGGAACAGGAGATTGCCTGGGGGCAGCATTTCTTTCGCGAGATCCTGTTTGAGGCGGTGCCACAGATCTATGAAAACCTAACCGCGGCCATTCATCGTCACTTTCCGCACGAGGATTTGCCAGTAGTGCCGTTCGTTCGTTTTTCGTCATGGATCGGAGGGGATCGCGACGGCAATCCAAATGTCACTGCAGAAGTCACCCGGCGCACGCTTGCCGCCAATCATGAGCTGGCGATCGCGCACTACAGGCAGCGTTTGACAGGGCTGATCAAGACTCTCAGCATCAGTGGGAATGTGATTGAGGTGCCGACGGACTTTGCCGCACGGCACAGTCGCCTGCTGGCCCGGGCCGGCATTGCCGAGGCGGTGGCTGAACGCAATCCAGGCGAAATCTTCCGGCAGTACCTGGCAGCCGTTGGCGCATTGCTCAAGGCAACAGATGACGGCGGCGGCTACGAGCGGGCTGTCGAATTTGCTGACGATATTGCAGCATTGGAGCGTGCCTTGCTGGAGATACGGGCGGTTTCGATCGCCGTGTTGATGGTGCGGCCGTTGCGCAGGGAGATCGAGACCTTTGGCTTTCGCACAGTATCGCTTGATATCCGGCAAAATTCCGATGTCATCAACCGGACGGTGGACGCCATCTGGCAGGCCAATGCCAACCCGGATGATGAGATGCCGGAGCTTGGCAGTGCGGCCTGGTCCGCAAAACTGCGGAGCGAGCTCAATGCACAACACTGGTCCATGCCCAAGCTTGATGGTCTCGATAACGAAGCGGCCGAAGCAGTCGATTTGTTCGCGCTGCTAAGGCAAACGCTGGACGGTGGTGATCAAAACGCAATTGGTGCCTTCATTCTCAGCATGACGCGCTCTGCGGACGACCTGCTGGCGGTCTACGTGCTGGGCAAATATGCCGGCCTAATTAACGGTGCAGACGGCAGCGGTGAGGTCATGTTGCCGATCGTTCCACTGTTTGAGACCATCGACGACCTCAGACACGCGCCGGCAATTTTGCGGGAGCTCTTTTCTGTGCCGCTTGTGCAACGCAGCCTGACGGCTCAGGGGCGGGTTCAGGAGGTCATGCTGGGCTATTCAGACTCAAACAAGGATGGCGGTTTTCTGTGCTCGAGCTGGGAGCTTATCAAGGCGCAAAAGCGGATTGTCGGGGTGGCGCGACAAGAAGGAGTCGAGATCCGATTCTTTCACGGGCGTGGCGGGTCGGTCAGCAGGGGTGGGGCGCCGACCGGGCGGGCGATTGCCGCGCAGCCGGCCGAGACCGTTGCTGGGCGGATGCGGATAACCGAACAGGGCGAGGTGGTGTCGTCAAAATACGCCAACCGTGGCACGGCCCTCTATCAGCTTGAGCTTTTAACCTCCAGTGTGCTGGCGCACACCTTGAAATCACCTAGTGAGCAGGAGCTGAAACGCAACCCGGAATTCGAGGAAGCCTTCGAGGCGCTGTCGGGCATGTCCGAGGCTGCCTATAAGAAGTTGCTCAACGCGCCGGGATTCATCGACTATTTCCAGTCGGCGAGCCCGGTCAACGAACTGGCTCTCCTCAATATCGGTTCAAGGCCAGCCAAGCGGTTCGGTCTGAGCGGCCTGGAAGACCTGCGTGCCATTCCCTGGGTGTTCGCGTGGAGCCAGAACCGTCACCTGATAACCGGATGGTATGGTCTAGGCACGGCGATTAAATCGTTGGTGACCATCCGCGGTGCGCCTGGCAGCGAACTGCTGCGGCGCATGTTCAAACGTTCCCGAGAGTTCCGGCTGATGATCAACGAGGTCGAAAAGATGCTTCACCAGGCGGACATGGACATTGCCGCGGCCTATGCCGACCTTGTAGCTGATGAGAAAGTGCGGAAGAGTGTCCTCACGATGATCCGCAGCGAATATGAGCTGTCATGCGAGGCCGTGCGGCAGATCAGCCAGAACGATGAACTGGCCGCGCGGTTTCCGGCCTTCCGGCGGCGAATTGGCGATGTGCAGCCCTATATCAATCAGGTCAATCGCCTCCAGGTCGAACTGCTGGCGGAGTTTCGTGCCAGCGGGCCGGATAAGGCCAATCCTGATACTGTCACCCGCCCTTTGCTCATGTCCATGAATTGCATTGCTGCGGGCATGGGTTGGACGGGTTGAGCAGGAGGACGACCGACCGCCACTGGTTCGGATTGCTACCGGGGTCCACTGGCCACCCAGCGCAAAGGGCGTTCGCAGCAGCGCTGCGTGAAGACAGCGGCCCACCTGCAGACATTGATTATGGCGCTGTTGGGTGTGTTCATCTGATATTTAGGTGTGTTTTTCCAAACACTGCTTGAGTATTGAGCTCTGCGGACGGGCACAGGAACCTTGGGCTGAACACCATGACCCGTACTCTCAGCCTTCTAGAGCGTGAGAGGGGCATTAGCGTAGGTAGATGTGGGGTCTATGGATCTCCGTATGACCCACAATCAGACATGCTGCAAACAGCAAAAGTCAGGATGCCAGGATCTGGCGATATACCCAGAGCCGCGCGGGCGGGATATTTCGCAACATCCAATCGAAAGGTTCGACGGAATATGTCTGCCAGTCGGGCGGAATTGGCGACATGGGACCGTAGGAAATGTGTACGACCGGGCGGCCCGGATTCAGCCGTTTGAACAGGCTGTTCAAATAGTAAACTCGCCGCTCGACTGAAAAGTTGAGCAACGGGACCGCGGAAATGACCGTATCGAATTTTCGGCCTTTCATGTCCGGCAGCGCTTCATCCAGTTCAAACGCGTCGCCGTGGATAAATTTAACATTCGGGAAGTCGGCCTTGAGCTGTGGCAGGAATGCTTCTGTGTGTTCGATCGAGTAGAGATTCTCGGGTCTTACACCGCGCGCCAATATGGCCTTGGTGATGACACCGGTGCCAGGTCCAAGTTCGAGCACGGGGTCGGTGCATAGCGGGTTGATGAGACTTGCCATACGCGTGGCCGTCGCGCTGCTGGTGGGCAGAACGGCACCCAGGGCCTTCGGTTTATCGATCCACGTCTTGAAGAAACGAATCTCTTCGTCAAAGTGCTTTGCGGCATTCCTTGCAATGCGATTGTGCATGGGTTGGCCTCCCTCACAACGAACATATGCCCCGGAAACTGACAGATATAGAATCTGATCGCGACACATTTGGGGCGGTACTGCCGCAATTGTGGTCGATAATTAACGCCGGTGCAATGACCGTCATGAGTCGGGACAAGCCCTTGTGCGCAGCCGGATCGCTTAGCAGTCCAGCGTATTGTCCCGTTCCCATTGGGTCAGATGCCTTGAATACTGGTCCCATTCGTTGGTCTTCAGCTTGACATAGGCATCGCAGAACTCATCGCCCATGGCTCGGCGCAGGACCTTGTTTCTGGCAAAGATACGGATGGCGTCGATGAGGTAGAGGGGCAGTTTCTTGACTCCTCTCACCTTTTGGCCTTCGGCGTACATGTCGATGTCGAGCCGTTTTCCGGGGCTGGTCTTGTTTTCTATGCCGTCAAGACCGGTAGCAAGATAACCGGCCATCAGCAGGTAGGGGTTGGCGGCACCGTCGGGGAGGCGGAACTCGAAGCGGCCTTCATCGGGGACACGCACCATGTGGGTTCGGTTGTTGCCGCCGTAGGTGATGGTGTTGGGCGCCCAGGTGGCGCCGGACAGGGTGGCCGGTGCGTTGATCCGCTTATAGGAATTGACCGTCGGATTGCTAATTGCGGTCAATGCTTCGGCATGTGCTAGGACGCCGCCGAGGAAGTGATAGCCCAACTGAGAGATGCCTATCTCGTCGCTGCCATCATGGGTGAGACAAGTCTGTTCGTCCATGTCCCAAAGCGAAACGTGGACGTGGCAACCGTTGCCGGTGAGATGGCCGAAGGGCTTTGGCATGAAAGTAGCTCGCAAGCCATGCTTTTCAGCGATCGACTTGACCATGAAGCGGAAGAAGCACAGCTGGTCGGCAGTCTTCAGACAGTCGTAGTAATCCCAGTTGATCTCGAACTGGCCGTTGGCGTCCTCATGATCGTTTTGATAAGGTCCCCAGCCGAGTTCGATCATTGTTGAGCAGATATCCGAGACCACGTCATAGCGACGCATCAGGGCGGATTGGTCGTAGCAGGGCTTTTCCTGGATATCGCGATTATCGGAAATATCCGAGCCGTCGGCATTGATGATATGGAACTCGGCCTCGACGCCGGCCTTCATCTTGATGCCCTTATCGGCGGCCTGGGCGATGACCCGTCGCAACACGTTGCGCGGCGCCTGGTCAACTTCCTTGCCATCCATGGCGAGATTGCCAGCGACCCAGGCGACTTCCGGCTTCCACGGCAACTGGATCACCGAGGATGGGTCGGGCAGCGAGAACATATCCGGATGTGCCGGGGTCATGTCGAGCCAGGCGGCAAAACCGGCAAAACCGGCGCCCGATTTCTGCATTTCGCCGATGGCCTGCGCCGGTACCAGCTTGGAGCGCTGGATGCCGAACAGATCGGTGAAATTCATCAGGAAAAACTTGATGCCGTTCTCGTTGGCGTAATGTTCAAGATCGGTGGCCATGCCCGCTTATCTCCCTCTTTATTAAACCAGAACCCTACCAGCCGATGAAATGACCATCAACTACTGGGAACCAATCTTTCACCTCAAGAAACAATCATGAATGCCGGTTGTAGGTGATGACCGACAGGAACGTGATCGGCAGCTGCTTTAGTTCCTCGGGTCCGTGCGGCGCGTCGGCATCGAAATAAAGTGAATCACCAGGCCTCAATGTGTATGTCTGGGCGCCGTGCCGGTAAACCACTTCGCCTTCCAGCATGTAGATGAACTCAAGGCCAGCATGCTGGAAGATCGGAAAAACGTCGGACTTTTCGGTCAGTTTGATGAGATAGGGCTCGACGACGAGCGGTCCGTTCGGGGTATGGCCGAGCAACTGGTACTGGTGGCCTGCCCGGGTGCCGCGGCGCTCGATGGTGAGACCCTGGCCGGCCTTGACATGGACGGCGTCGCGTTCCTCATCAAAGCCCTTGAACAGGGCGGTAACGGGCACGTTGAGTGCTCGGGCCAGCGCCTGGAGGGTGGAAAGCGACGGCGACGTCTGGCCGTTTTCGATTTTGGACAGCATGCCGGCAGAAATGCGCGAGGCCTTGGCCAGTTCGGAAATGGTGATGCCGAGCTTTTCCCGACAGGCGCGTACCTCGCGGCCAATTGACCTTTCCAACCGCCGTCCTTCGGCATCTGAGACGCCGTGCGGGTCTTGTTCCAGTGCCGGGGGAGCTCGTGTGTCGCCGTGCTTGTCGGTCATACTCGTAATTGTGTGTCGTCGGACGTTGTTTCGCCGATCTTACGCGCAAGGCGATGGAAGTCACAACACCGGTGTTCCGGCGAATTGTAGGCAACATAAATGCCGGCCCGCGAGGGGCCGGCATCTGCAATGTGCTTGTTTGGAGCAGCCGTTCGACCTAATAGCGGTCAATGGCTGCTTTGGCTTTTTCGCCGGTGGCATCGGCCTCCATTTCATGCTCGACTTCGATGGCTTCCTGGCGCAACTGGATCACGTGCCAGCCGATCCAGAACACCAGGCCGATAATGACCATGAGCACTTCAGCGCCCTCGAACGGATAGATGGCACCGACGTCCTTTAGGTCAACCGCCCAACTCGTCATTCCATTCGTAGACATAACAGCTCTCCTTTCAATTTCCTGAGCGGTCTACTTGACCATGGCTTTTTCGGCCTTGCGGACTTCGTCCATGGCATCGCGGTAGATCTCGTCTTCCTCGAAATCGAGGCCTTCAAGCTCAACCTTGCGCGGTATGCGGAGTATGTTCATGCTAGCCATAATCTTCGAGACGACCCAGGCCGGCAGGAAACCGAGCACACCGAACATGATGATCGCGCCGACGAACTGGCCCCATGGCGTGATCGTGGCAAAGCCTTCGTAGGGTGATGATGGCTGCCCCCAGAGCATGAAGCCGGCAATCACCAAGCCGAAGAAACCGGCATAGCCGTGCACAGCGACCGCACCAACGGCATCGTCGATCTTGTACTTGCGCTCCACCCAGTGGTGCATTTTGAAGGCACACCAGGCACCGGCGGCACCGATCAGCATCGCCTGGATCGGGTGATAGAGATCGTTGCCTGCCGAGGCGGCGATGATGCCGGCCAGACCACCGGAATATGTCCAGAACGGATGGCCTTTGGACAGCAGAAAGGCCGCCAGCAATCCGCCTGACAGCGACATCAGGAAGTTGAAGGTGATCGCCGATAGAGATGTCGGGGCGAGATAGATGTTGGTTGCAGTCCAGGTCTCGCCGGTGATCTGACCGCCGATCCCTGCCGGATCGATGACCGGCACGTTACAGGCAGCGTAAAAGCCCCAGAACCCGGTAAAGATCATGAACAGCCCCAGCGTGACCAGCCAAGGATTGTGCGGCGGGATGTCGCGCGGCGTGCCATCGGCGCTGAACTTGCCGAGACGTGGACCGAGAACGACCAGAACGCCGAGTGCATAGCCACCAGCGATGGCGTGAATGACGCCGGAAGCATAGGCATCGTGATAGCCCAGCAGCTTGACCATCCAACCGCCGGCATGCCAGCCCCAGGCGGCATCGATGATCCAGAAGACCGAACCGATCAGCACGGCATGTATCCAGAAAGCACCGGAGCGGATCCGCTCGATAACCGAGCCGGAAACGATGGAGGCCGCGGTCCATGAGAACAGCAGGAATGCGGCCCAGAAGACACCGGTGATCCGATCGCCGAGATTGGTGGCCATGGTTTTCGACCAGGGCGTGTTGGCGGTGGCGGCGTCAAAGTCGATCCCGCCAGTGATGAACGGGCCGTTCGGAAAGGCCCAGTAGATCCACCAGCCGAAGAAGAAGAACGTGATGGTCACCAAAGGAATCAGCATCGTATTCTTCATCAATGTGTGCAAATGATTGCGCCGCCGGCTTGCCGAGACCTCATATAGGCAAAAGCCGACGTGAATCAGGAACATGAAAACAACGGTTACCCAATAGTAGAACTCGGTGAATACCGTCGTCAGCGCTGCTAAATTGTTATCCATGGAGCTTCCCCTCTCTGTGCGGGCAGACTCCAGTCCGGTCCTTTCCGATTTTAACCTCACTTTGCCGTTGGCCAAAATCGCACGAATGGCCCGGTGCCTGGCCCGTTGACCGCAAGCCGTATGAGTGATTCACACGCGGCGTCTTCAGGAATATCTTCAGATATCCGTCGACAACCGCATTCGGCACCCGATCTGACACAATGTCAAGCATGCCTGTGGAACGTTGTTCTTACTGTAAAATCAGTTATGACGGGCCCGGGCGCTTGATCACTGTTGACAGGATCGATTTGAAGACCCAAAAGGCACCGCGACGAAAGATGCTGTGACTCATAGCTCTTGGAACGAATGGAATGGATGCACCGGCTACAACTCATGATGTGCAGACGTGGTTCCGGCCAACGGTCGGCGCGCAGGGCAAGCTAGCTGTCATCATCACTGATGGTGGACAGAAGGGTATTGCTGACGACCGTCTGTTGTCGAACTCAGCATATGAGTCTTGTATCCTGGCGGCTGATGATGCTGACGACGCTGAAGTCGCCCGGAAACTATCGATGGCTGATGTGTCGATTTTTGTGCTCGATGCCGGCGCAGCATTGACCCACACTTTGCGACACCAGATTTGCCTGGCGACACTTTTTGGCCCTTCACGGCTCATTCTCGTCATTACCGATACGGACGATACTGAGGCGGCCAAAGCGGCGTGTGGCCGGCTGGAACTTGCCTTCAAAAATGTCGCCATCGGACTCGGAGCAAGTCAGGTTGGACTTGTCCCGGTCACCGGCAATGCATCGGACGATCAGTTGTCACCGTCCTGGCATGACGGACCGGCGCTCAGTGCACTTCTGGCTGATCATGCGGTAGACAAAGAGGGC
>JAEKFU010000094.1 GCA_016522385.1 Pseudomonadota bacterium | reverse complement strand
ACATTGTACTGCCCGCCGATCACCTTGGGCAGGCCAAAATCAGTGATCACCAGATTGAACACAACGAACGCGGCCGAAATTAACCCGTAACGCGCGCCGGGCACGGTAACCGTCCAGAACGTTTTCCACGGACTGGCTCTAAGTGATACGGCAGCTTCATAGAGCCTTGCATCGGCGATCGACAGCGCCGTCTGGATGATGATGTAGGCATGTGGAAGGGTAAAAAACACCGAGCCGATGACAATGCCGATCGGCCCGTAGATTGAGTTGCCAAGCAACAGCTCCTTGATGACACCCTGATTGCCGAACAGGTAGACCAGTGCAATGCCCGGTAAGAGAGACGGCACCAGGATAGGCACCATGATGACCAGCCGGAAAAAGCCCTTGAAGCGCATCGCCGAACGCGTCATCGCGTAGGCGAAACCAAAGGCGATGCTGACCGTAACAATCGTTGAGATGGTGGCAATGAACAGTGAGTTGTAGATCGAATAGAACAGTGATGGGGTCGAGAAATAGCGCATATAGTTGCCAAGACCCGTCGACTTCGCTGGCCTGAGGCTGATCCGTCTGAAGTCGTTGCTGGAATATTCATGCCATTCGGTATCAGCAATGCGTTCTGACCCAAACAGCAGGACGCCACCCTCTTTGAGGCTGCGTACGCGGTATTTGGTCTTCGCCCGAAAGCTGAAATCTGGAAACAGCTTGGTCACCGACAGGCGGGCATCGCCGCTGACGGTAAGGTCAGCGGCTTCGAATGCTTTGACAGCTTCATTGAGCTCCGCCGCGGTCGATTCTTCACCCCAGCCGTCGCCCTTGTCGACCTGAAATGCAAAGCTGCCGAGATCAAATGTATAGGTCGAAACCGACTTCGACATCATCGCATAGAGCGGCAAGGCCAGCGTGATCAGCAGATAAAGCGCAATCAGCCCCATGAAGCCGCGCATCACCCAATCGTCGCGGCTCAGTTTCGGCTTGACGCGGGGGGCTGTTGTGATGGCTGCAGTGCTCGACATACTCACTGCCTTTTGGCGCTGAACACCCGCAGACGCTCTGGAGGCAGGGCAATCTTGACTTTCTTGCCGGCGCCCAGCGACAGGCGCCGCGCTGCGTTGATGGAGAAATTGGCCTTCAACCCGTTGTCGCCGAGCTTGCTATGGACCAGCCAGGCGCGCCAGAACGAACCAAGGAATTCCAGTTCTTCGACGTCGGCCTGCAGCACGTTTTTTTCCAATGTTCCGCCCACTGTCTCCACCGGCACGACATCCTCCGGGCGAATCGTAGCGATCCCCGTTTCACCTGCCGATGGTCCGGCCGGATTGCAAGCCAGTAACAAATCGCCGACGCGCACCTTGTCGCCCTTTTTGACCTCGCCGTGGAACTGGTTCATCTCTCCAATGAAGTCGGCAACAAACAGATTGACCGGCTCGCGGTAAATCTCCGTCGGTGTGCCGACCTGTTCGATCACACCATGGTTCATAACCACGATGCGGTCGGCCATCGCCAACGCCTCTTCCTGATCATGCGTCACCATGATGGTGGTCACGCCGAGCTGTTCCTGCAGCATTTTGACTTCATGGCGCAGATGCACCCGAACCTTCGCATCTAGCGCCGAAAGCGGTTCGTCGAGCAACAACAGACCCGGCGAAGTCGCCAGCGCTCGGGCCAGCGCCACGCGCTGCTGCTGGCCTCCGGATAGTTGCGCGGGATATTTTGGCCCCTGGTCCGGCAGCCCGACAAGGTTGAGCAGTTCGCCTACCCGCTTGGTAATCTCCGCCTTGCTGGCACCGGCGTTCTCCAGTCCGTAGGCAACATTGCGCTGGACGGTCAGATTGGGAAACAGCGCATAGGACTGAAACACGATGCCGAAATCGCGTTCCGATGGCGGGAGCGTTGAAATGTCCTTGCCGGCTTGTTCAATCGATCCGGCGGTTTGAATGTCCAGTCCGGCAACGGCTCGCAACAAGGTGGTTTTGCCGCAACCCGATGGCCCGAGAAAGCAAACGAACTCGCCATCGAACACATCCAGCGAGATGTCTTGGAGCGCAGTGAAATTGCCGAACTTCTTGAGCAGATCGCGGATGCGCAGATAAGGCTGGCGATCGTCCTTCATCGCTGATGCCGTTCCTCGGTTGAGCGGGGCCGCCGATGGCATGCAGTGCAAATCGCCGCACTGCATGCCTAGTTTAACAGTTGTCGGTGCCGGCCCGCACCCCGCTGAACGACCCGATGCCAGAATTCCCTTGGGCTGATTGGGCGCGGAAGCGGACCGGCGCCGAGTTAAATTAACATGCTAGCCCTTCGGTTCCGACTTGGAATCGTATCGCTTAGCCCACTCTTTCAGGATTTCAGCGCGATTGTTGGCGGCAAATTCAAAGTCGTTGTCGATCATCTTTTCCAAAAGATTGGGTGGAAAATGTTCGACGGGTTTGGCAACGCCCGGCATGGCGACAACCGCATAACCGGTATTGTACATCTCGTTGGCCGTCTTTGTGATCGACCAATCGACCAGCTTCTTAGCTGCATCCAGCTTGGAC
>JAEKFU010000076.1 GCA_016522385.1 Pseudomonadota bacterium | reverse complement strand
GGCGATGACAAGGCCGCTCATGGCAGCAACGTCCTCAAATAAGACGGTGAACAGCGAGGGATCTTTGCTCTGCCGTACAGCCTTGAAGATCGGCGTGTCGCCGCGAAGCTTGTTGAATTCCCTCATCGCGATCGTCAATGGAAACGCTTCAAACATCATCGAGATGGCTAAAACGGCATAGTTGACGTAGGGATTAGTGACCACGTGTGGATGGAGGACTTTATTTATGCCCTCGTAGGCCGACACACCGGCGCCCACCGAAAAGATCAGCAATGCGACGACGAAAGCCCAGAAATAGAGCTCACGCCCATAGCCAAAGGGGTGTGTGCGATCTGCTGGCTGCCGTGCCCGACGCAGGCCATAGAGCAGTAGAATCTGGTTGCCGGTGTCGACCACCGAGTGGATGGCCTCAGAGAGCATTGCCGATGAGCCGGTGTAGGCCGAGGCGGCAAATTTGGTGACCGCAATCAGCGCATTGCCGATCAGCGCCGCATAGATTACTTTCCTTGAACTTCCCGATGCCATGCGGCCGCGGCCCCTTAAGTCTGACCCTTGCAGTGTTCTTGTGAAATGAACAGGGTCATAGCACCGTTTAGGATATTCACAATGTGCAAACAAGTTGCCACGATAATCGCTTTGTTTGGACTCCAAGCCGCAGGCATCGCTTCGGCGCCGGCAGGTGAAGCCGATGTCCTAGCGGCTGAAGTGGTGCCGGATGGTGAGGGCTCCTGGCGCTTTACGGTGACTGTCAAACATGGTGACGAAGGTTGGGACCATTACGCCAATCGATTCGAAATTATTGGCTCTGATGGAGCTGTTCTTGGGGTCAGAACGTTGTTTCACCCACATGTAACCGAACAACCATTCACTCGATCACTGGGTAACGTCAGGATCGGAAATGACGTTAAGTCGGTCATCATTCGCGCACATGACAGCGTGCATGAATCCGGCGGAAAAGAGCTGATCGTCAAACTCCCGCGCTGAGTGGCGGTTTAAGCAGAATTTTTTTTCTAAGCTGTTGAAAAATAAAATCTATTTCAACCACCAAAGATTGCGGCAAGGCGCTGAATTTGCTAAACTGCAACATGATACGAATCGTACAGAAATTCTATTTTCCGCCATCGAAAAATACCGGGTTTTCGGGGATTTGTGCGGTGCTGGGCTGCTCCTTGCTCAGCGTCGTCGGACATGGCGATTGAGAGGCCAGACCTTTGGCTGAAAACGAAAACGAAAGCACTGGCAGTGGTCGCGGCGAGGACGGTTCTGCCACGTCATCTAACGCAAAGCCGGAGGATGCCGCCGACAACATTTTGACCGGTGATGGTGGTGACGGTAACGGCGGAAATGGTGGCCACGTCGGTACCCCTGGTGATGGTGGGGCCGGGGAAGTGCGACCGATCTCCATCGAAGAGGAGATGAAGAGTTCGTATCTCGATTACGCGATGAGCGTGATCGTCAGTCGGGCATTGCCGGATGTTCGTGACGGCCTCAAACCGGTTCACCGGCGTATCCTGTTTTCGATGAACGAGAACGGGTACGACTGGAACAAACCCTATCGCAAATCGGCGCGTGTGGTCGGTGACGTGATCGGTAAGTATCATCCGCATGGCGACCAGTCGATCTATGATGCGCTAGTACGTATGGCGCAGGACTTTTCCTTGCGCCTGCCGTTGCTGGATGGACAGGGCAATTTCGGCTCGATCGACGGTGACCCGCCTGCGGCCATGCGCTACACGGAAGTGCGCATGGGTAAACCGGCGCACGCCCTGTTGGACGATATCGACAAGGACACTGTCGACTTCCAACCCAACTACGATAATTCGGAACGCGAACCAATCGTCCTGCCTGCGCGATTTCCGAACCTGCTGGTTAATGGTTCCGGTGGCATTGCCGTCGGCATGGCCACGAATATGGCACCTCACAATCTCGGTGAGGTGATCGATGCCTGTATCGCCACCATCCAGAATCCAGGAATTGGCATTGATGAGCTGAACCAGATCGTGCCTGGGCCAGACTTTCCGACCGGCGGTCTGATCCTCGGGCGCGCTGGCATCAAATCTGCCTATCATACGGGCCGCGGCTCGGTGATGATGCGTGGTCGGGCATCCATCGAGGAATTGCGCAAGGATCGCAATGCGATCGTGATCAACGAAATTCCCTATCAGGTCAACAAGGCCTCGATGGTGGAGAAGATCGCGGAACTGGTGCGCGACAAGAAGGTAGAAGGCATCTCCGATATTCGTGATGAATCGGATCGTCACGGCATGCGAGTGGTAGTCGAACTCAAGCGCGACGTGGTTGCCGATGTGGTGCTCAACCAGCTGTACCGGTTTTCCCAACTGCAGACGTCTTTCGGCATAAATGCAGTGGCCCTTACCGGTGGGCGCCCTGAGCTGATGAACCTGAAGGACCTATTGCAGGCCTTTGTCGCGTTCCGCGAAGAGGTGGTCACTCGGCGCACCAAGTTTCTGCTCGGCAAGGCACGGGAGCGAGCACATATCTTGGTCGGGCTGGCGATTGCCGTGGCCAATATCGATGAGGTGATTGCGCTGATCCGCAAGGCACCGGATCCCGCCACGGCGCGGTCACAACTGATGGCGAGGGCCTGGCCGGCCAGAGATATGGAATCGCTGATCAGGCTAATCGATGATCCGCGCCATATGATGGCCGGCGACGGCACGTATCGTTTGTCGGAGGAGCAGGCCCGGGCGATACTTGAGCTTCGCCTGCAGCGTTTGACAGCACTTGGCCGTGATGAAATCTCTGACGAGTTGCACAGGCTCGGCACCGAGATTGCCGATTATCTGGAGATCTTGCGCTCCAGGGCGCGGGTCATGCAGATCATCACGGAAGAACTCATGGCGGTTAAAGAGGAATTCGCCACGCCGCGCCGCACGGAGATCGTCGATGCCGACATGGAGATGGAAGACGAAGACCTTATCCAGCGCGAGGATATGGTGGTGACGGTCAGCCATGCCGGATACGTCAAGCGGGTGCCGCTGGCGACCTATCGTGCGCAGCGGCGCGGTGGCAAGGGCAGGGCCGGCATGCAGACGCGGGACGAGGATTTCGTTACCCGTTTATTCGTTGCCAACACGCACACGCCGATATTGTTCTTTTCGACCCGCGGAATGGTTTATCAGCTCAAGGTCTGGCGTATGCCGCTGGCCGCACCTCAGGCGCGAGGCAAGGCGCTGATCAACCTGTTGCCCCTACAGCAGGGCGAACGCATCACCAGCATCATGCCTTTGCCTGAAGACGAGGAGCTATGGGGTGAACTTGACGTAATGTTCGCGACCGTAAGCGGTAACGTTCGGCGCAACAAGCTGTCGGACTTCACCGGAATTCGGCAGAATGGCAAGATTGCCATGAAGCTTGACGAGAGCGATCAAATTGCCGGTGTAGAGACTTGCACCGAACACGATGATGTAGTTTTGACGACAGCAAATGGACAATGCATCCGCTTCAAAGTGACCGATGTACGGGTTTTCAAGGGGCGCGACTCGACCGGTGTGCGGGGGATTAATCTTGGCAAGGGCGACAATGTGATCTCATTGTCGATCGTCCGACATTTCGCGGCAACTTCTCCGGAGCGTATCGCGTTTTTGAAGGCGCGGCGGGTGGCAGAAGACGGCGATGGCGATGCGGTGGAGCTGGACGAAGAGGACAATGGTGAGGCGGCAACGCTGAGCGCTGAGCGCTATGATGACATGCTTGCCAGTGAACAGGTGATCCTAACCGTCTCAGAGAACGGATTTGGGAAGCG
Organism: Pseudomonadota bacterium; assembly: GCA_016522385.1. GTDB lineage: Bacteria > Pseudomonadota > Alphaproteobacteria > Rhizobiales > Aestuariivirgaceae > JABDJG01. The sequence continues at coordinate 579 of JAEKFU010000076.1, read as the reverse complement.
GACGTCGTCCTACGAATATCGTGTGACCGGCCGGGGTGGCAAAGGTATCGTGGCGATGACCGTGAACAAGCGCAACGGACCGCTAATCGCGTCATTCCCGGTGGCACCAGACGATGAGATTATGCTGGTCAGCGATGGTGGGCAGCTGATCCGGTGCCCGGTGGGTGACATTCGTATTGCAGGGCGATCCACCCAGGGCGTGACGATCTTCGATACGGCTGAGGATGAGAAAGTCGTGTCGGTTGAGCGGATTACCGAAGACGAAGATGATGATCTGCCGTCGGATCCGACGTCGCCCAAAGGAGATGCACCGTGACGCTGGAAATCTATCTGACATTTGTTGTCGCCTGCGTCATCATCGTGATCGTCCCGGGACCGAATGTGACGGTTATCATTGCAAATTCGTTAAGAGGTGGCACGAGTGCCGGGCTTGCCAGTGTTGCAGGAACGCAGGCTGGGCTACTGGTTGTCTTGGTCGCCTTGGCGGCAGGTCTCCAGGTTATTGTCGAAAACCTGGGCTCAGTGTTCGAATTGATTAGGCTTTTCGGCGCTGGTTATCTGGTTTGGTTGGGCCTCAGG